>JBMOFX010000044.1:0-14325 GCA_049318665.1 Ilumatobacteraceae bacterium
TCAGCGGGGTGGGGCGATGCGGGTGCCGTTGGGTCGGTAGGTGGCGGTGGTGCCGTCGGGGAGTCGTTGGACGGTGACGTTGGCGCGGTAGCGCCATCGGTTGTGGTGTCCGCAGGCGAGTCCGCCGTTGTCGACGCGGGTTCGGCCGCCGTGGGAGCTGGGGTGGAGGTGATCGATCTGGCATCGGGAGTTGGGGGTGATGCAGCCGTCGTGGGTGCAGTGGGTTGCGGTCATCAGTACGGCGTCGCGGATCGCGCCGGTGAACAACCGTTGTGCGGATGACATGGCGGTCGGGAGCCCGTTGGTGTCGCGCAGGACGATGCGGACTTTCCCGGCGATCCCGGCGAGGACGGCGTCGCGGAGTGCGATCGGGTCGCCGTCGAAGGTGTTGCAGAACGCCCGGTCGGGTCCGAACGGCGAACGCACCGGCATCGTGGCCGAGATTCCCAGCAGTTGCTCGAGGCCGTGCACGGCGGATTCGGCATCGATGACGATGTTGAGCACGGTGGTGACCGGCCCGTCGGGCTCCGGGCCTTCATCGACCGTTTCCCCATCTTGGAGGTCGGGGTCGACGAGCCTCGGCAACGTCACATGACGCAGCAGTTCCTGGAAGGCGTCGTAGCGGCGCTGGCTGGCGGTGCGTAACAGTTTGTCGGCGCTCACGTCGTCACCGAAGAGCGTCTTTGCCGCTTCCCAATCGCGGTGGAACTCGATCTGTTCGAAGTGAGTGAGCATCGCCTTCAACCGAACGTGATCCGACGCCGGCCCTTCGACGTCGAACTTGCCGATCAAACCTGTGTGGCCGAGTGAAGCCTTCCGATTCCGGTGGGCGCGGTCGGGGTCGGGGCCGTCCTGGTCCATCAAGCACTTCCAGGCGATCATGTACTGCTCGAACGCCAGGAACGACAACTTCGCCGCATGATCCAAGAAATCGTCGATCTGCTCCGCCACGAACATCCCGACCCGCGGCGCACGCGCGAGACGAGCCAACAAGAACACCTGCGCGGCACCAACCCGTCCGATCGCCAACTGGTCGAGTACTTGCGGGCAGGTCCGGCAGAGCCGTTCGAGATCGCGGTGTGCTTTCGCGTCACGGTCAGCCCACCGGAACTCGGCACGCCCGAACCCAGCCAGATCACGATGTCCATCCGCGTAGTAGAGCTTGCGTTGCTCGAGTTCACGTAACAGCCGAACATGCTCGGCGAGCATCGCCCTCCGCGCTGTTTCGATCTCCACACAGCGGGCCAACACCTCCTCATCAGACAGCCCGCCAGCAGTGACGCCGAGCTGGTCCGGTTCATCGGTGACCATGGACATCGACACGCCCCTTCCCGCGACACCACCCCACCAGGGCGGCATCAATCGATCGTGATGTGGGGGAACCCGAAGGTTCCGATCACGCCCCGGGGGAAGACAGGACGAACACCACCACCCTACGAAAAGGGTGTGACACCGAACCCGAGGTGGTCAGGCCGGGGGGAGCAGGGTGAAGGGCACGAGGTGCCACGGACCCTGTCCGACGCGGCAGTGGGCCACGATCTGGCGGTATTCGTCGAACTCCAGCTCGCCACGCACGAGGCGGTAGGTGAACTTGCCCGGATCAACAGTGAACGGGCTGACGTTGCGGGCGATCTGTTCGCTGTCGGGGTCGACGCCCTTGCGGAACACGACCTCGAACACGCCCTGCCCTGGCTCATCGGGTGGGCAGAAGATCAACGCCACCAGATGGGGATCGACGGTGACGGGCACGGGGCTGGGCGCCGCCATCGAGAACATCGCCCCTTTGATGTCGATTCGGGTGGACGGACCGGGTGCTTGGCGCATCTCGAAGTTCTCGACGAACAGCGCGGAGACGATCTGCATGGCGTGAGGGTATCGGCGGGTCACACGGCGGCGAGGGAGCCACCGACCCAGGTGCGCTGCACGTGCAGGTCGGCATCGAGCGCGACGAGGTCGGCACGGGCACCCACGGCGATGACGCCGCGGTCGCCGAGGCCGAGCAGCCGTGACGGGTTCGCAGTCGCGGCGCGCAGCACTCGCGTGAGCGGTACGCCCGCTGCCACAGCGACGCGAACCGCAGTGTCCATCGTGAGTGCGCTCCCGGCGAGGGTGCCGTCGGCAAGGCGCGGCGCACCGTCGCGAAGCTCCATCCGCACCGGTCCGACGGTGCCGGCTCGCCAGCCAACGGCATCGGTGACGAGCACGCCGCGGTCGTCGCCGAGCAGGCGGAACGCGAGGTCGATCATTCGTGGGTGCACGTGCACACCGTCGGCGATGATCGACGCCGCCGCCGTGGGGTGAGTGAGCGCCGACGCGGCGACGCCAGGTGTGCGGTGGTGCAAGCCGGTCATGCCATTGAAGAGGTGGGTGACCATCGAGGCCCCGGCATCGAGGACGTCTTCCACCTGCTCGTGGGTGGCCGAGGTATGGCCGATCGACACGAGCACCCCGCGGTCGCGGAGCAGGGCTGCGGCCCGCGCTGCGTCGGGTTGTTCGGCGCCGAGCGTCACCATTGCGACATGCGTCGGCAGGTTGGCCAACCAGTCGAGGTCGATGGGGATGATCAGCTCGGTGCGGTGCGCACCGGGCGCGCCGCCGAGGAACGGCCCTTCGAGATGGGCTCCAGCGATGGTCGGACGCACGGCCGCATCGCTCCGGGTCATCGCACGCTGGATCCGCTCGAGCGCCGCGTCGAAGCGCTCCAGCCGCTGCGTCACCAGGGTCGGGCACCAGGTCGTCGTGCCCTGAGCGAGGACCAGCGCGTCGAGACGATCCCAGTCCGCGCCATCGGCGTTCGCGACATCGACATCGTCACACCCGTTCACCTGGAGGTCGACGAAGCCGGGAGACAGGAGGTGGTGGTCACCCGGGCCATCGAACGGGTCGACGCCGGTGATGATCCCGTCGGCGACGCGCACCGCCGCAGGACCCGTGAGCCCCTCACCCGTGAGCACCAGGTCGGCGGTGATGATGGTCGTCATGGTCGACAGGATGCCAGGGCTTGGGGGATCGGCCCGGGGTTAGAGTGCCGCACATGGCCGACGGCGTGGGGGAGCAGACATCCACGCGCGAGCAGATCCTCATCGAGGCCATCCACTGTTTCGCCGAGGCGGGCTACGACGGCACGTCCCTCAACGACATCGCTGCTGCGGTCGGCATCCGCCGGCAGAGTCTGCTGCACCACTTCCCCTCGAAGGATCTGCTGTACGGCGAGGTGTTCGAACGGCTGCTGAGCGACTGGTTCGAGCGGCTCGTCGGCGCGATCGGGGCCTCCACCACCGGCATCGACAAGGTCGAGCAGGTGCTCAAAGCGGGCTTTGACTTCTTCGCCGACAACCCGGATTACGTGCGTCTCGTGCGTCGCGAGGCACTCGACAGCGGTGCGCATCTCGGCATCGATCTGGCCGCCGTGCTCCGCCCGATGTGGGATCGCGCCGTCGCCTACTTCCAGCGTGAGATGGATGCGGGCACGTTCCGTGTCCACGACCCGCAGCAACTCCTCCTCACCGGATACGGCGCGCTGCTCAGCTACTTCTCCGATGCGCCGTTCCTCGGCGGGCTGCTCGACGTGGATCCGCTCGACCCACGAGCGCTCGAGGCACGACGACTGCACATCACCTCGTTCTACCGCATGGCCCTGCAGCCCTAGCCCGAGACGCTCGTGGCCGGAGATCTCGTGGACGGTGACGACGACCTGCGCACACCGGGCGGGCTCGTCGTGCGGGGAAATGATCTCGTGTGGAGTTTCGCTCGTTCCGGCGGGCCCGGTGGCCAGCACGTGAACGTCACTACCTCGAAGGCGACGCTCACCGTCGCCACCAACACGATCGCCGGCGGTACCGCTGCCGCACGGAGACGCATCATCGAGTCGTTGGGCGCAGAGGTCCGGTTCACGAGTTCGTCGCATCGGAGTCAGTGGCGCAACCGACAGGACTGCCTGGAGCGACTGGCGGTCGCGCTCGACGAGGCAGCACGGCCACCAGCGCCGCCGCGTCGGCCCACCCGGCCCGGTCGCGGCGCGGTCGAGCGTCGGCTCGACAGCAAGCGCCGCGACAGCGAGAAGAAGCAGGGGCGTCGGGCCACGGAGTGGTGACGGGTCGACGACTACCGTCGCCGCCATGACGACGTTGACGATCGGTGATGCCACGGTGGGCTACGCAACCGAAGGCGAGGGCGCGCCGCTGCTGCTGTTGCACGGCACGACGATGGACCGCACTGCGTGGGACATGGTGCGCGCTGGCCTGCCAGCCGAGTACGAGTTCGTGGCGGTCGACTTCCCCGGCTCCGGCGAGTCGTCGATGCCGACCGCTCCGCTCGAGGTGGACGACCTCGTGCAGCAGTCGCTCGCCGTGATGAGCCATCTCGGCCACGAGCGCTTCCACGTGGCGGGCTACTCCCTCGGCGCGGTGATCGCGCTCGCCCTCGCCGGCACAGCGCCCGAGCGTGTCCGTTCCGTGACGTCACTGTGCGGATGGGCGACCACGGACGCACGGATGCGGTTCACCTTCGGACTCTGGCGGGAGTTGATCCGGACCGATCCGGCGCTGTTCATGCGGTATGCGGTCGCCGATGGCTTCACCGCCGCGACGATCGCTGCGTTGGAGCCGATGCTCGAGGGCATCGTGGCCGCGGGCGGCGCCGCTCTCGCCCCCGGCTCCGACGCGCACCTCGACCTCGACCACCGCGTCGACATCGACGGTCTGATCACATCGATCACTGCGCCGACTCTGCTCATCGCTGGTGCGGAGGACCGGTGGGTCGACGCATCACACAGCCAGGCCATTGCGCCACGGATCCCGGGTGCGCAGCTCGTGATCCTGCCCGCCGGTCATCTCGTCATCCAGGAAGGTGCGGCCGCGGTCGCCGAGCTCCTCCACGGCCACGCGAGCGTCGCGTGAGCCGGGCGGAACAGTTCGCCCCGCTGGAGCCGGAAGTGTTCGAACGTTGGTCGCGCTTCGGGCGAACCGCCGAGACCCCGCTGTTCGTGAACCTCCTCGGCCTCGTCGTCGACGACGTGCGTGTCGACTATTGCCGCATGCGTCTGCCGTTTCGCGACACGTTGAACCAGGCGGCCGGCATCGTCCACGGTGGCGCGATCGCGAGCCTCCTCGACTCTGTCGTGGTGCCCGCCGTGGGCGCTGCGTACGGTCGCGACGCTCGCTTCTCCACCGTCGACATGCACGTCCAGTTCCTGTCGGCGCTCGTTCGCGAGGACGCGGTTGCCGAGGGTTGGATCGTGAAGCGAGGGAGGACGACGGTGTTCTGCGAGGCGGAGGTGGTGGGCGGTGACAGTGGGAAGGTGATCGCCCGGAGCGTGCTCACCTACAACGTCAGCGTCCCGGCCACCTGACCGCGGGGCCCGGCCGCTACCGTGACGATGATGTCCACCCCCAGCACGACGCTCTCCGAATCCGCGTC
The DNA here is from genome assembly GCA_049318665.1 of Ilumatobacteraceae bacterium. GTDB lineage: Bacteria > Actinomycetota > Acidimicrobiia > Acidimicrobiales > Ilumatobacteraceae > VFMC01. The sequence goes on from JBMOFX010000044.1 coordinate 5,419, forward strand.
CAAGGCCCTGCTCCGCCAGTTCGGCGTGCCGCTCGCCGACGAGCGCGAGGTCACCACCGCCGACCAAGCAGCGGCTGCCGCCACCGAGATCGGGTTCCCGGTTGTGGCGAAGCTCTGCGGCGATGCGATCGCGCACAAGACCGAGCGTGGTCTCGTGCGACTCCGCCTCGGCGACGCCCAGGCCGTCGCAGCTGCGGCCGCCGACCTGCTCGCAGCGGCCACGCCCGACGACGGCCCCGTCACGGTGCTCGTGGCACCGATGATCGCGGGCAACCGCGAACTGATCGCCGGCGTGGTGCGCGACCCGCAGTTCGGACCGAACGTGATGCTCGGGCTGGGTGGCGTACTGGCCGAGGCGATTGCCGACGTCGTGTTCCGTCCGGTGCCGATCAGCGAGCACGACGCGTACGACATGATCGACGGACTCGCCACGCAGAAGTTGCTCGGGGCGTTCCGCGGTGAGGCCGAGGTCGACCGAGCGTTGCTCGCGCAGGTGCTGATCGGCCTGTCGGCTGCGGCCGAGGCGCGCCCCGACATCGCGAGCATCGACGTGAATCCACTCATCGTGGGTCGAGACGGTCGTCCTGTCGCCGTCGACGCGCTGGTGGAGATCGGTGCAGATGCAACAACTCGTTCGTCCGCTCGCCCACGCCCGACCGATGAGCAGTTCCGCGCACTGTTCGACCCGAAGGGCGTGCTCGTCACCGGCGCGTCTACCCACCCCGGCAAGTTCGGCTTCGTCAGCCTGCACAACATCCTCGCCAACGGCTACCGCGGTGGGGTGTTCGGCACCAACCTGCAGGGCGAGAACGTGCTCGGTGTGCAGACCGTGGCCGACATCGATGCGCTGCCCGACGACGCAATCGACCTCGTGTTCGTGTGCACCCCTGCGTCGGCGAACCCCGACCTGCTCCGCGCCTGTGCGCGTAAGGGTGTGAAGGCGGCGTTCCTCACGTCTGCCGGCTATGGCGAAGCGGGGGAGGAGGGCAAGGTGGCCGAGGACGCTCTGGTGGCCCTCGCCGACGAGCTCGGGATCCTGCTCGCCGGCCCCAACGGCCAGGGTGTGGTGAGCACTCCCGCCCACCTGTGCGCGCAGATCGTGGCCCCGTATCCGCCAGCGGGTCGGATCGCGGTGGCCAGTCAGAGCGGCAACTTCGTATCGAGCTTCCTCAACTACGCGCGACAGACCGGGGTCGGAATCAGCCGCGCCGTGTCGGCCGGCAACACCGCGGCCGTCACTCCTGCCGACTACCTCGACTGGTACGCCGACGACGATGCCACCGCGGTGTCGCTCGCGTACGTGGAGGGCATCGTCGACGGGCGAGGTCTGCTCGACCGGTTCGCGTCGGTGGCGGCGCGCAAGCCGCTGGTGGTGGTGAAGGGCGGAGCGACCGAAGCCGGGGCCAAGGCTGCTGCCAGCCACACCGGGGCACTTGCGGCGAACGACACGATCTTCGATGGCGCGTGTCGTCAGGCCGGGGTGACCCGAGCTGCGACCGTGGAGGAGGCGTTCGAAGCGGCCGCCTCGTTTGCCACGCAGCCGTTGCCGAAGGGCCCGAACGTCGTGGTGCTCACCACTGCGGGCGGCTGGGGAGTGGTGACGAGCGATGCAGTGCACCGCGAGAGCGGGCTCGCTCTGCTGCCACTGCCCGACGATCTGAAGGTAGCGATCGATGAACTGCTGCCGCCGCGCTGGAGTCGCAACAACCCGGTCGACTGCGCGGGCGGCGAAACGCGTGACACGATTCCTCAGGTGATGGAGCTGATCGCGGCGCACCCCGACGTGCACGCCATCGTGTACCTCGGTCTGGGCATCCAGAGCAATCAGGCGCGGATGATGCGCGAGGGCGGGTTCCACCCGGGCAACGGCATCGACCGGATCGTCGCGTATCACGAGCGTCAGGACGAGCGGTTCGCGCAGGCGGCCGACGAGCTCTCGAAGCGATTCGACAAGCCGATCCTCACGGCCACCGAGCTCGCCGTCGCCGACCCTGCCAACGCCGGCCCCGCTGCGGTGCGTGCGAGTGGGCGGCTCTGCTATCCGAGCGGCAATCGCGCCGTCACTGCGCTCGGCCACCTCGCCCGGTACGCCAGATTCCGCGAGTCACGTGGCCTCGACTGAACCTGTCGCCGCGCCGCGTCGCGCGGCGCACCCGGTCATCGTGCTGATCTCGATCACCGTGGTGTTCGGCATGGCGCTGGTGGTGCTGTGGCAGTGGCTCGACACGAAGGCGTACGTGGCTGCCGACACCGTGGTGGCCGCGGCTCCACCCGCGAGCGCACTCTCCACGCCGGTGCTGTCGGTGCGCCGAGCGCCAGCGACGCTCTCCTTCGCAGCCAACGAGGCGCCCTTCGTGGCCGCACTGGCCCCGCTGGTCGAACGAGTCGGCTCCAGCTCGTGTCTCGCCGTGTCAGTCGACGGCCAGCGGGTCGCGGCCGTGAACGATGTCGCTCCGGTGCTGCCTGCCTCCACGATGAAGCTCGTCGTCGCACCCGTCGGCCTCGACGTGCTCGGTGCCGACTTCCGGTACCGCACCGCGGTCAACGCATCGGTCGGCGATGGCGGCGTCGTGGCGGGTGACCTGGTGCTGGTGGGCGGTGGTGATCCGGTGCTGACGTCGAAGGCGTGGGCGACGAACGGCTTCCAGCGCTACCCACCGATCGAGATCACCTCCGCCGAGGCACTCGCCGATTCGGTGCGCGCCGCCGGCGTCACCCGGATCGATGGCAGCGTCGTCGGTGACGGCTCGCGCTACGACGACGAGCGGTTCAACCCGACCTGGTCGGCGGGAATCCGTGTCACCGAGGCGGGCCCGATCGGTGGCCTGGTGATCGACGACGGACGCTCCGGTGGCGTGGTGGCCGACGATCCGGCATTGGGTGCAGCACAGGTGTTCACCCGCTTGCTCCGCGACCGTGGCATCACCGTGGGCGGGCAGCCGCAGGCACGGGCAGGCAGCGCCGCTGACGGTGCGCCGGAGATCGCGTCGATCGAGTCGGCCCCGCTCACCGCGATCGTCCGCGAGATGTTGGAGACCAGCGACGACAACACGGCGGAGATGCTCGTCAAGGAACTCGGCGTCGCATCGGCCGCCACGGGAAGCACCACAGCAGGCCTCGGTGTGATCAACGCACGGCTGGCCGAGTGGGGAGTGCCCACCGACGGCATCACGCTGGTCGACGGGTCCGGCCTGTCTCGCGACGGCCGCCTCACGTGTGCTGCGTTGCTCACCCTCCTCGAGCGGGATCCGGTCGACGGTCCGGTTACCCAGGGGCTCGCGGTGGCCGCCACCACCGGCACGCTCCAGCCGGAGTTCGTGGGCACGGCGATGGCCGGGGTGTTGCGCGGCAAGACGGGGTCGCTCACCGACGTGAAGACACTCGCCGGTGTCGTGCCCGCTGCCGGCGACGTGACCATCCGATTCGCGTTGCTGCTCAACGAGGCCGGCATCAACGAGACGACGGCGTACCGGCCGGTGTGGGAGCAGATCCTCGCACCCGCACTCGCGACCTATCCGAGCAGTGCCACGCCCGACCAGTTGGCGCCGCGCTGATGGCCGTGCTCCCGATGTTCCCGCTCGGCAGCGTGTTGCTGCCGGGCAGCGTGCTGCCGTTGCACGTGTTCGAACCGCGCTACCGGCAGCTGATCGCCGACTGTCTCGCAGCCGACGATCACGAGTTCGGCGTGACGCTCATCGAGCGCGGGAGCGAGGTGGGAGGTGGCGATCAACGCACCACCGTCGGCACGGTCGCGCGGATGGTGCAAGTTGCCGAGCTCGACGACGGGCGCTACGCCGTCGTGTCCGTGGGCACCCGTCGCATCAAGGTGAACGCCTGGCTGCCCGACGACCCGTATCCGCTGGCCGACGTCGACGACTGGCCGGACGACTGGCCCGAGGAGCGCTACGCGAGCGTCGACGTCGAGGCGCGCGTGGAACAACTCACGGGCCGCGTCCGACGCGCCTGCGCGTTGGCGATCGAGCTCGGCGACGCGGGTCCCGATCCGTCGTCCGACATCGCCGACGATGCCGTGCTCGGTTCGTACCAGCTGGTGGCGCTCACCCCGCTCGGCCCGGCCGATAGCCAGCGTCTGCTCGCGGCCCCGGGCCCCGTAGCCCGCCTCGACCTGCTCGATGATCTGCTCGATGACGTGGAAGCGATGCTCCACTTCCGACTCGGCAACGACGACGACGAGTCCGACGACGGCTCGATGTGATAGCAAAGTAGGGATGTCCAGTCAGGTTCCCCCTCGCGCCACTTCGGAGTCGGTGCCGATCGCCGAGGTGATCGATCTCGTCAAGGAGTACGCCCGCCAGGAGACGGTCGGGCCGCTCAAAGGTGCGGGACGATGGCTGGCCTATGGCGCCGCGGGCAGCCTCCTGCTCGGTGCAGCCGCTGTGTTCGCTGTCCTCGGGCTGCTCCGTCTCGTCCAGAACGAGTTCGGCGAAACGTTCTCTGGGCGGTGGATGGCGCTGCTCCCGTACCTGTTCGCCCTGCTGGTGTCCATCGCGATCATCGGTATCGCGCTCAGCCGCATCAAGAAGTCGTCCCTTCACGGGGACTGAAGACCGGAGGGTCCCCCATGGCACAGCAGCGGATCACCCGCGACGATCTCGAGGCGAAGTTCCAGAGCCTCCAAGACGACGTCAACACCAAGGTCCTCGACCAGAAGCCGAGCCTCATCACCATCGGCGGCGTCGTCGCCGTGGTGTTCGTGTTGGTCGTGTTCTTCCTCGGCAAGCGCGCCGGCAAGAAGAAGACCACGTTCGTCGAGATCCGGCGGCTCTGATCGATGTCGGTGCTCCGGACCGCGGCGCGCAACAACCGGCGCCGCCACCTGGGTCTATACGGCCTGCTGCGTTCCACCGCCACGCGTCGCGGTGTTCGCGGCAACAGTCGCATCTGGCTCTGGGTCTCCGTGCTGTTGTGGACCGGATCCACCACGCGGCGGTTCTTCGGCAAGCAGCCGGAGATCCTGAGCACCGAGGTGCTGAAGCGTGGGCAGGCGGTGACGGTGCAGTCGATCGGACCGCTGTCGAAACGTGAGCGCGCCGCGATCCGCAAGGCGGGCTAGCTCGGTGAAGGTGCTGCTGCGCAACCCGACGCGCGAGATCGAGATCACCGGTCGTCGACGCGTCCACGCCCTGCTCACCGAGTTGGGCCTCAACCGTGAGTCGCATCTGGTCATCCGCAACGGCACGCTCGTGCCGGGCGATGGCGAACTCGCCGACGACGACGTGATCGAGATCCGCCCCGTCATCTCGGGTGGTGCCTGATGGTCGCATCGGGCTCGAAGTGCCGCGTGTGTCGCGGCCCGGCGATCATCGACCTGCCTCGCCACAACGCGAACTTCTGCGCCGAGCACTTCCTCGAGCTGTGCAGGCGGCAGGTGACCAAGGCGATCGAGCAGTTCGATCTGTTCGACACCGACGACAAGATCCTCGTCGCCGTGTCGGGCGGCAAGGACAGCCTCGCCGTGTGGGATCTGCTGATCGAGCTCGGTTACCAGGCGGATGGTCTCTACGTCGGCCTCGGCATCGGCTCGTACAGCGAGGTGTCGGGCGAGTACGCCCAGCGCTTTGCCGACGAGCGCGGCCTCACCCTGATCCGCGTCTCGCTGCGCGGTGAATACGGCTACGACATCCCCACCGCGGCGAAGGCGACTCGACGGGTGCCGTGTTCGGCGTGCGGGCTCAGCAAGCGGCACCTGTTCGACAAGGCGGCCCTCGATGGTGGGTACACCGCGCTGGTGACCGGCCACAACCTCGACGACGAGGCCGCGGTGCTGCTCGGCAACACGATGCGCTGGGAGATCGACTACCTCGCGCGCCAACTCCCGAAGCTCGCGGCCCGCGAAGGCTTCCCGAAGAAGGTGAAGCCGCTCGTTCGGCTCACCGAGCGTGAGACCGCTGCGTGGTGCGTGGTGCGTGGCATCGATTACCTCGTCGACGAGTGTCCGATGGCAGCCGGCAACCGGCACCTCCAGTACAAGGCGACGCTGAACTCGATCGAGGCGCAGTCGCCCGGCACCAAGGCCTCGTTCTACCTGAACTTCCTCGACCGGATGGCGCCGCTGCTCGCCGGGCATCTTCACGACGAGCGTGAGGCGCTGCGATCGTGCGAGCAGTGCGGTTCACCGACGTCGGGCGACGTCTGTGCGTTCTGCCGACTGGTCGACACCGCAAGCAAGCACGAACCCGTTCCGGTCGAGCTCGTCACGAGAGGCCGTCGATGAACCGACCCCTGCCATGAACCGTCCGTTTGCACTGGGCGACAAGGTGCTGCTCCTCGACAACAAGCAGCGGCGCTACCTCATCACACTCACCGAAGGTGCCGAGTTCCACAGCCACACCGGGCTGTTCCCGCACGCCGACCTGGTCAACCAGGCCGAGGGCATCACCGTGAAGAGCACGAAGGGCACGCCCTACATCGCGCTGCGCCCGACGCTCGAGGACTTCGTGGTGGAGATGCCGCGTGGCGCGCAGGTGATCTACCCGAAGGACCTCGCCCCGATCTGCATGTTGGCCGACATCGCGCCAGGTGTTCGGGTGCTCGAGAGCGGGGTCGGCTCGGGTGCGCTCAGCATGACGATGCTCCGCTACGGGGCCGACATCGTCGGCTACGAGCTCCGCGAAGACTTCGCCAACCGTGCGAAGGCCAACGTGCGCTCGTTCCTCGGTGAAGCGGCGCTCGATCGTTACGACGTCCAGCTGCGCGACTGCTACGCGGGGATCGACGAGCGCGACCTCGATCGTGTGGTGCTCGACCTGCCCGAGCCGTGGCAGGTGGTGCCGCACGCGATGGAGGCGCTACGACCGGGCGGCATCCTCATCGCCTACCTGCCATCGATCACGCAGGTGGCGCAACTGCGCGAAGCGCTGCACTCCAAGCAGTGGACGGGCACGCGCAGCCTCGAGGTGCTGCACCGTGGCTGGTACGTGGAAGGCGCTGCGGTGCGCCCCGACCATCGGATGGTCGCGCACACCGGGTTCCTCACGGTCGGTCGGTTCCTCGGCTGAGCTTCGCCCGGACCCGAAAACGGCGAATGGCGCCCCGGAGGGCGCCATTCGGTCGATCGTGAGATCCGGTGTGCGGATCAGGGCTCGATGAAGATGCACTCGCCGGGGCACTCCTCGGCGCTCTCGATCACACCGTCGAGCTGGTTATCGGGGATGTTCGCCATGCCCTCGGCGCCCTGCGGGTTGCCCTTCGCAGTGGCGTAGATGGTGGCGCCTTCCCGGACGTAGGCGAGGCCGTCGTCGAGGAGGGTGAAGACGTCGGGGGCGATTTCCTCGCAGAGGCCGTCGCCGGTGCAGAGATCCTGATCGATCCAGACCTTCATGATGTGGTGCTGTCTCCTCGAGAGAAAGGGGGTGCCGAAAGTGTATCTCGGCGACCCCGGACGACACCGAATCCCCTCGGGTCTTCGTCACCCCGACGAGCCGCTTGCCACTCGTCCGATGCGGCGCGACCTCGGGCACTCGCGTGTAGGTTCCAACCATGGCAAGGCGTGATGAGGAATCGGTCGACGTCCTGCATGCTCAGGTGGCGATCCTGCAACAGGAGATCGACGAACTTCGGCGAAAGCTGGCCGACGCACCGAAGCGGATGCGCGCCCTCGAGGAGCGGTTGCTCGAGACGAAGGGCCAGCTCGCGCATGCGGTGTCGCAGAACGAAAAGCTGAGCTACACGTTGCGCGAAGCGCGCGAGCACATCGCCACCCTGCGCGACGAGGTCGACAAGCTCAGCCAGCCGCCGTCGGCATACGGGGTGATCGTCGGCAAGAACGATGACGGCACCGTCGACGTCCTCACGAGCGGTCGCAAGATGAAGGTGAGCTTGCATCCTGACATCGATCACGATCATCTGGCGCGTGGCTCGGAAGTCGTGCTCAACGAGAGCTTCAACGTCGTCTCGGCCCGCAATGGCGAGGTGACGGGCGAGGTGGTCACCATCAAGGAAGTGATGGAGGATGGGGTTCGCGCGCTGGTGGTCGGCCGAGCCGACGAAGAGCGGGTGTGCGAGCTCGCCGACAACCTGCGCGGTGTCCATCTCCGCAGCGGCGACTCGATGCGCCTCGACACGCGCAGCAACCTGTTGCTCGAGAAGTTGGCCCGGCCCGAAGTGGAAACCCTGCTCCTCGAAGAAGTGCCCGACATCTCGTATGCCGACATCGGCGGCCTCGACGACCAGATCGAGCAGATTGCCGACGCGGTCGAGTTGCCGTTCCTCCACGCTGATCTGTTCGCCGAGCACCAACTGCCCGCACCGAAGGGGATCCTGCTGTACGGCCCGCCCGGATGCGGCAAGACCCTCATCGCGAAGGCCGTCGCCAACTCGTTGGCGAAGAAGGTCGCGGAGAAGACGGGCGGCGAGAAGGGTCGCAGCTACTTCATCAACATCAAGGGCCCCGAGCTCCTCAACAAGTACGTCGGTGAGACCGAGCGACAGATCCGCCTGGTGTTCCAACGTGCACGCGAAAAGAGTGAGGAGGGGTGGCCGGTCATCGTGTTCTTCGACGAGATGGACTCGATGTTCCGCACTCGCGGGTCGGGCATCAGCTCCGACATGGAGTCGACGATCGTGCCGCAGCTGCTCGCCGAGATCGACGGTGTCGAAGGGCTGCGCAACGTGATCGTCATCGGCGCCACCAACCGCGAAGATCTCATCGACCCGGCGATCCTTCGCCCGGGTCGGCTCGACGTGAAGATCAAGATCGAGCGACCGAACGCAAAGGCGGCGGCTCAGATCTTCGCCCAGTACCTCACCGACGAGATCCCGATCGCCTCGGGCGCGTCGATTTCCACGATGATCGACCGCACGGTCACCGAGATGTACCGCGACGACGAGGACAACCAGTTCCTCGAGGTGACGTACCAGAACGGCGACAAGGAGATCCTCTACTAC
>JBMOFX010000045.1:0-14208 GCA_049318665.1 Ilumatobacteraceae bacterium
GCGATGGTGTGGCTGCAGGAGCAACGGTCATCGCTGTCGGCGAGACGATCGGCGGCGATTCGATAACGGTGTTGCCGTCCGCCCCAGTCGCCGGCACCGACGTGACTGAGGCCGTGGTTGTCGCCGTGGTTGGCACCGTGGGCGGGAGCGGCACATCGGCAACCGGGGTGTCCGTCGCCGCCGCGCTCGAGACAAGGCCGATCACCATCACGCCGGTGGCGAACAGCGCAAGCGCCGCGCTGCGTTGGGTGCGCGTGCTGCCCATCATCGCGAGGAGACGATCGAGCACGTCCTTGCCCGACATCCGCAGGTGCTCGGCGAGCACATCGACGTCGTCGCGGCGCAGCACGAGGATCGAGTCGCGCTCGCGCCGCAGCGAACGAACGAGATCGAGGTACGCGCCGAACAACGCGTCGGCGTCGCCGTCGGCGAAGCGCCGCTCGGCGGGTCCGCATGCCACGACGCCGGACCGAACGACGACGTCGGTGCGCAATGGCGTGATCGCGTCGAGGTCGGCCCCGTACAGCGCGGTGACGAGCGCGATCCGATCGATACCGAGCGGTTGCTCGGCTGCCTCGATGCGGCGCAACTCACGGGCCGAGATGCCGCCGTCGCCGGCGCGGGCGACCTCGCGCAGGCTCCGACCGGAGGCGATGCGGTGCTCGCGCAACAGCGCGCCGAACCGACGCGCGAACGCGTGCGTCGAGATGTCGACCGATGTCGGCCGTGCGAGCATGTCGGCGTTGCTCATCTCACCTCCGAGATCATCGTCTCGGTATCGGCACCGGGGGATGCCGACCTGAGTGTTCTACTTCACGACGGCGGCGTCCAGGCGCATGGCAGGCGCTTGATGCCGTGGATGAACGAGCTCTGCAGGTAGTCGGGCTCACCCGTGATGTGGAGATCGGGCACGCGGCGACGGATCTCGTCGAACACGACGCCGATCTCACGGCGCGCCAGGTTGGCGCCGAGGCAGAAGTGCGGACCACCTGCGCCGAAGCCCGCCTGCTGTGGCGCGAGGTCGCGACGCACGTCGAATGCGTAGGGGTCGGCCCACTTGGTCTCGTCGCGGTTGGCCGAGTTGTACCAGAGCACCACCTTCTGTCCGGCCTCCATCGGTACGCCCGACAGCACGGTGTCCTCCGTGAGCGTGCGGCGGAAGTGGATGACCGGCGTGGAGTAGCGGACGATCTCCTCGACCGCGGTGCGGGTGTTGGCCTCGTAGTCGCCAAACCAGATCGCGCGTTGGTCGGGGTGGTCGGTGAGGAGCTTCATTCCCCAGCTGATCGCGTTGCGGGTGGTCTCGTTGCCGGCCACCACGAGCAGGATGAAGAACGACGCGAACTCCTGCGTGGTCATCCGCTCGCCGTCGACGACGGCGTTCATCATCACGCTGGTGATGTCGTCGGTGGGGTGGTCGAGCCGGCTCTGGCCGAGGTCATTGGCGTACTGGCCCATGTTGATGAGCGCGCCCATCAGGTCGTCCATCGAGGTGACGTACTCGGGGTCACCGACGCCGAGGATCGCGTTGGTCCACTGGAAGATCTGCTGCTCGTCGGAGGCGGGGATCCCCATCATCTCGCAGATGATCTGCAGCGGGACGGTGGCCGCCACTTCACTGACGAAGTCGCACTCGCCCTCGGGGAACTGCTCGAGGAGACGGTCGATCGCCGCGGTGGCCTTGTGCTTCACGTACTCCTCGACCTTCGCGACCTCCTTCGGCGTGAAGCCGCGCGACACGATCGAACGGAGTCGGAAGTGCTTCGGGTCGTCCATGTTGATCATCGAGCCGAGCGTCTCGAGCATGAACTCGGGCAGGTCGCCGATGTTCGAGCCCTTGCCCGAGCAGAACAGCTGCGGGTTGCGACTCGCGAACCACACGTCGTCGTAGCGCGTCAGCGCGAAGTAGCCGGGGCCTTGTTCGAACGCGTTGTCGAGCGGGATCGGCTCGGCGAAGAACCGGATCGGGTCTTCGTTCCGCAGCGTCCGGAAGGCCGCATCGCGGTAGTCGTTCGAGGCCGTCCAGAACGCGACGGACGACGGGTCGATCTCGTCGAGCGGAACATGGATCTGTGGCGCTGGCATGCGCGGACCTTAGCGGTGCACGAGGTCCGCGAGGATGGTCAGGCCGTCGAACACTTCGGTGTAGGTGGTGGTCAGTGGCGACATGCCGAGGCGGACGATGTTCGGTTCGCGGAAGTCGGGAATGACGCGACGCTCGATGAGCGCGGCCGTGAGCGCGCGTGCATCGGGATGCACGACGGAGATGTGGCCGCCGCGACGGGTGGGCTCTCGCGGTGTGCATGTGGTGAGCCCGAGTTGGTCGCAGAGCTCGATCGCGAAACCGGTGATCGCGCGGGCCTTCGCCGCGATCGCAGTGATGCCTGCCTCGGCGGTGAGGGTGATGCCGCACTCGGCGCCAGTGAGGGCGAGGATCGACGGGGTGCCGATGAGCATCCGGCCGATGTCGGTGCGCGGCTCGTAGACCGGGCCCATCGCGAACTGGTCGGTCTGGCTGAACCAGCCCCAGATCGGTTGGGTGATCTCGGCTTGCAGTTCCCACGCGACATACGTGAACGCCGGCGCACCCGGCCCGCCGTTGAGGAACTTGTAGGTGCAGCCCACGGCGAGCTGCGCTCCTGCGGCGTGGAGGTCGATGTCGAGGACGCCACCGGCGTGCGACAGATCCCAAATCACGAGCGCGCCGGCCGCATGCGCACGAGCGGTCTCGGCCACGACGTCGACGACTTCGGCGGTGCGGTAGTCGACCACGGAGCGCACGACCACCGCGACGTCGTCGAGCCGATCGAAGCCGTGACGCACGGTGCGGCCTGTCGCCTGCGCGATGCCGTCAACCACGTAGCGGTCACTCGGGAAGTCATGTTCGTCGATAGCGAGCACACGCCGCTCGGGCCGCAGCGCTGCTGCCCCATGGAGGAGTTGGTAGAGGTTGACGGTGGTGGAATCGTGGACCACGACCTCACCCGGGCCAGCGCCGATCAGCGGCGCGAGCAGATCACCGACACGTTGCGGTTTGTCGAGCCAGTGACTCCACGATCGGATGAGGTCGACGCCCCACTCCTGTTCGATCACCTCGCGGATGCGCTCCACGGTTCGCTTCGGTGTGCGACCGAGTGAGTTGCCGTCGAGGTAGACGAGGTCGGGCTCCGCGATGAGGAACTCGTTGCGCCAGTGCCCGAGCGGGTCGGCGGCATCGAGCGCGAGGGCGTCGTCTCGGGTGTGTCCCATGCGGTCAGCCTGCCAGATCGTGCCCGTTGAGTCCCACGAAGCTCGCGTGACGCACGTAGCCCTCGTTGGTCAGCTCGGTCACCTCGATCTGTGCGCGGAGCACGGGGCTCACCCACGTGGCATCGCGCGCGTACGAGCGCGGCGGCTCCGGGTCGAACGGACACTCGGTCGTGGCGTGGTCGCGCAGCAGGCCGAGCAGCGCTTCCAGTCGCCGCTGGGTGAAGCCGGTCCCGACGCCACCGGCGAAGGCGAGTGAACCATCGGGCCGCGGCGTGCCGACGAGCAGCGCACCGAACGTGGTGCTGCGAGCGCCGGCGCCCGCGGTGTAGCCACCAATCACCACGTCCATCGGCCGGCGGTTCTTCACCTTGCGCCACGACGGGCTGCGCCGACCGGGCGTATAGGTGCTCCCCAGCTTCTTCGCCATCACGCCTTCGAGGCCCTGCTCGAACGTGGCGGCGAGCAGTTCCTGTCCGCCACCGATCCGATGACCAGGCACGCTCCAGTTGCTTCCCGCCTCCACCACATCGGCGAGCAGCGTGCGCCGCGCTTCGTAGGGGAGGCCGATCACGTCGCGGTCGTCGACCGAGAGGATGTCGAACGCCTGGAACACCACCTGCACCTGGTGGCGTTGCAGGCCCTCGAACGTGGGGAGCCCGTCGTCACCGAACACGACGATCTCACCGTCGATGACCGCTCGCTGTGCGTTCACGCCGGAGCCCAACCCGGCGAGCTCGGGGTAGGTCGACGTGACGTCGCGGCCGCTACTGCTCTGCACGCGGACGGTGCCCGCCACGTTGTCGACGAACGCGATCGTGCGGTAGCCGTCCCACTTGATCTCGTACGCCCACCGGTCGTCCTCACCCGCGGGCGGCAGCAGACCGATCGCCGCCTTCATCGGTGCCACCGGGAACTGCAGCGTCATCGGTGCTCAGCTTGCGTGCGGCACGCGACTCGACAGAACACCCGATGCGTCGAGGCGGGCGAGCTCATCGGCCGACAGCCCGAGCAGCTCCGACAGGACCGCATGGTTGTCCTCGCCGCGATATCGGGGCTCGCCGTGCACCCCGACGTCGGCGTTGGCGAAGCGCCACGGCGCGTCGGGGATGCGAATGGTGCCGCTGCCGCGATCGCTCACCTCGGCGACCACCTCGCGCTCGGTTGCCCAGTCGGTATCGCACAGCTCGCGGATCGTGCGCAGCGCGCCGGTGGCGAGCCGCTCAGTGGCGAACGCCTCCTCGATCTCGTCGGGTCCGGGCATCGTGGCCGCCCACTCGACGAGCTCCGCGATGATCTCGCCGAGGTGCGCGAGTCGACTCGGCACGTCGACGAACCGCGGGTCGTCGATCAGCTCCGGCCGACCGATGCCGCGCATGTACCGGTCGAAGTTGCCGCGTTCGGCGGGGTGACCGGCGATGACGACCGATCGTCCGTCGGCCGCGGTGAGTACGGGGTAGTCGCCGGGCTGGAAGCTCCGGATCCACTGTGGATCGACGGGGCCGTCCCACAGCGCGTCGTGGGTGTGTTCGTTGACGTAGAGCATCGTCTGCGCCATCGAGACGTCGATCTGTTCGCCGTGCCCCGTCCGCTCACGCGCGAACAGCGCCGCGAGAATTGCGCTCGCACACTCGAGCGCGGTGTAGACGTCGGCGTGGCTCATCGGGTCGTTGGCATAGTGCCCGCCGCGAGCGTCGCCCTGCAGGCGGGTCACCCCTGCCTCAGCGCCCACCACCGGTGCATACGCACGGCGCCGCACCCACGGCCCGGTCTGGCCGTAGCCGCTGATCGACGCATAGACGACCCGACGGTTGACCGCTGCGATCGCCGCATAGCCGAGCCCCATCCGCTCGGCCACACCCGGGCGGAAGTTCTCGATCACCACGTCGCTGTGCGCGGCCAAACGCAGCAGGAGGTCGCGTGCCTCTGGCTGGTCGAGGTCGAGACTGATGTTGCGCTTGCCGGTGTTCTGCTGCGCGAAGTAGGTGGCGATGCTGTTGACCCGCGGCGCGGAGAAGCGGGTGAGGTCGCCGTCGGGTGGCTCGACCTTGATGACGTCGGCACCCATGTCGCTGAGCATGCGAGTGCAGTGCGGACCGCTCAGCACGCGGGTGAGGTCGAGTACTCGTATGCCAGCGAGCGGGCCGGGCCGCGAGGTCGATGGGTCGGTCGTCATCACGGTCGACCGTAGTGGGTCAACCGGCGAGGAGCTCGCGGCGGAGCGAGAGCAGCGTCGGCGACGGATCACCGGACGACCACGGGTCGGCGTCGAGCGCTCGCTCGTAGAACTCCCACTCATGGCGCACGCCCGCGAGGTTGCCGCGAGTGGCGTGCGCGCGCATCCGCAGCGCGATCAGCTCCTCGTGCCCGCCCAGCACTGCGAGCCCTCGACCCGTCGCCCAGAACACGCCCTCGATGTCGTCGAGCGCGAGGTGCTGGCGAGCGAGTTCGGCGGCGGCCGACGTGGCGAGCACGACGAGTGACGAGGTGATGCCCTCGGCGTCTGGCCACAGGTAATCGGTGCCCGTGAAGGGCATGCCGGCGATCAGTTCGACGCCCGGGCGGAGCACGGCGATCGCCTCGCGCGGGCTGCGGCCTCGCGCCCCGTCGAGCCGGGCGCGCAACAGGTCGGCATCGGACACGACGAGTGGGTGCAGTGGGAGGTGCTCCGTGAGGGTGCGGCCGATCCACTCGTCACCGGCGGGCGGCGATGCCGTGCGGGCGAGTGCTCGGCGAGCGTCACTGACGACGTTGGAGAACGTCGCGTCGCGAACGTCGAGCTCCCACAGCGCGGCGCGTGCGGCTGAGCGTGTCGAGGCGCCGCGGTGGCCGACCATCCACGCGACCAACTCGAGCGCCTTGCCGCGTTCGAAGATCACGTCGACACCGTCGCGGTCGGACACGCCGACCGGGCCGAGCAACCGCACGACCAGCGACCACGGTGCCTCCTCGAACGGATCGAGCGGCAGCGTCACGACCGTCGACGGCGCAGCGATGGGGAGCGACCGGTCCACATCATCGAGGAGGTCGCGAACCCGGCGGACGTCGGCGGCGCTCACACCGGACGGCAGCACGAGCAGGCCGAGCGGGTCGAGCATCCATCCGTCGGCACGCGCCGTCAGTCGCATCGGTGCACCCGCGAGCGGACGCCCGACCACAACGGCGAGCCCGCGACCCCCGGTGGCCATGGCGAGCACCTCGCGATCGATCGTTCCGTCGATGTCGGGTGCGGCCGACACGACGATCGCGGGTTCCCACGCCTCACCGCCGACGCCGCGGGCGCGCAGCTCGAAGGTGCGCCGCTGCCCACCGGCCGCCGGCACCGATCCGATGAGTGCAGCAGCTGCGTCGAGCGCAGCGTCGAGCGTGTCGACCTGCACGCTCCGGCCACCGAGGTCCGTCGTGTCGTCGAGTCCGTGGGTGACGAGATGAAGGGTTTCGCCGACGGGCGAAAGCCCGAGCGATGCGGTGATGGCGCGGATGATCTCCGAGCGCTCGACGTCCGGTCCGTCGATCGAGAGCAGGCCGAGCGCTTCGAGATCGACGAACACATCGCCCGCACCCGGAGCGCCGCCGTCGCGCAGCAGGGCCCCGAGATGGACGAGGGCCGGGCACGGCTGGCCGGCGAGGCGCGCCGTCTCGATGAGGGTTCGGTCGTCGACTGCTGCGTCGAGGCGCCACCGCCCCTGTGCGCCGAGGTGCCACGGCGCCGAGGGAACGTGCGTCGACCGATCGAGCAGCAGGGTGACGTCGCCCTCGTCGGTGAGGATCGCGGCGATCACATATCCGCCGGTGCCGACGAGGCGGTGGCCTGCGCTGCGCAACGCGAGATCGAGTCGCAGTGCGCGATCGGTCGCATCGAGCGTGCGCAGCAGTCGCTCGGTGGCGACGACCTCGGGCGCGGGTGCAGGCACAAACGAGCGCGACGTGGCGCGTCGCAGGCGCGCACGTCGACGGAGCTCGACGGCACCGAGCGAGCCAGCGCCGAGCAGCACCGCCCCACCGAGGCCGGACACGATCGACGAGGTCGTGGTGCCCTCACTCCGACTGGCTGCAACGTTCGCAGGTTGCGGCGCGGGCCACGCGGGTTGCGCCAGCACAGGCGTCGCCGGCGGCTCGCTGGTCTCGACCGGCGAGGCAGGGACAGGCGCAGGGGCAGGGGCAGGGGCAGGCACGGGCGGTGCTGCGAGCGGCGCGCTGTCTCCGATGGGGACGAGCACCTCGTCGCCGACGAGCAGCAGGGTCGGGTCGGGTCGCCCGAACCGCGGGGCATTCGTCTCCACCAGTTCGGTCGTGAGGTGGGCGACGGCGGCGGGCACCTCCTCACCGACCACGTCCTCCGCGATCGCCCAGTACGACTCGCCTCGCTCGACGATGTGGGCGCGCACCTCTGCGGGTGCGGTGCTCCCGGCGCTCAACGGCACCTCGATCTCCCAGCCAACCCGGAGGAGCGACGGGTCATCGAAGAGTCGGCCGTCCGACATCGGGTTGCCCATGTTGCGGTCGATGATGAGATCGGCCAACTCACGCACGCGGCGGTTCTCGCCGTTGGCAAGCATCGCTGCGATGCGATACACCGAGTCGCCCTCGCGCACCGGGTACGGCACCCAGGTGACCTGCTGAGTGCGCAGTGCACCCTCGGGCACGAACACGCGCATCCCGCCGGGGAACACGCCACCCGTCCATCGACCGCCGGCCGGGGTTTCGCGCCCGTGGTTGAGCTCGATGATCCGGTCGCGCAGCGTGGCATCACCGAGTCGCACCGCGACGGAGTAGGGCGTGTCACGGCCGTTCGAGCGGATCTCCATCTCGTTCATCCGCACCGGCGCACCGGGCGCCATCGCCTCGGCAACGTGCAGCCCCGGTCGGGCCATCGGGGTGATCACGCCGGCCGCGAGCGGACCGACGATCGCGCCGGACGACAGCAGCACCACGCGCACCAGACGCCGCACCCAACCCGCGGGCGACGCAGGCACCGGGCGCAGCCCGACCGTGCGGGGCGATCGGCGGTGGCGCATCACCGCGACCGTCTCGGAGACGGCGACGGCGGCGAACCAGCCCCACAGCCCCAGGAAGACGACGGCCGCGATCTGCAGCACGGCGCCGTCGTCGAGCCGTCCGGTCGTCCACGACGACGAGGGCGACGCGTCGGACAGCGCGCCGGTGAGACGGAGTGCCACGAGCGGCACGCCGACGAGCACCGCCACGACCGCCACCAGCGCGGCGACACGAGCGAGCACAGAGGTGATCAGGCGCATCGCGCGACTCCTCGAGTTTCAGGGGCAGACGTCATGGCGCCCACAGGGACGTGGCGGAGCCACTCGACTGGACGGTGATCTCGTCGACCGAGGCGAGGACAAGGAAGACCGAGGTGCGGCGCTCGGTGATCGTGACGGTCACCTCGGCCGGCGCGCCGACGGGTCGACTCACCGCCACGCGCACGTCGCTGTCGGGGATGCCAGCAGCACGGGTGTATGCAAGCGCAGCGTCGGTCGCGACGTGTGTGTTCACATCGGTGCCGGGGGTGTGGCGAGAGACGGCCGCGCGTGCTGCGGCCTCGGCCGTGTTGGCGGCGTGGCGACGTGCGGCCATCGCCCGTCCACCGTCGACGATCAGCGCCGCGCCGGCGAGCGTGAGCGTCACCATCACGGCGAGGATCACGCCGAGCGCGCCCCGGTCGGCAGTGGGGTCGCGATGGGGATCGCGGCCGTTCATCGCTGGTACCGATCGATCGGCTGGGTATCGGTCATCACCAGCGTGCGCGAACCGGGCAGCCAGATGCCGGCGATCGTCGAGTCGCTGATCCGGCACCGCACGGTCACCGTCACCGCGCCGCCCTGCCAGGTGCCCGTTGCCGACGGACTCCAGGTGAGCTCCGTGCTCGGCGCGTCTGCGCACCGGCCGACGAGCGGCGAGGCGTCGACGGAATCCTGCGCAGCACGACGGGCGGCCGCGCTCGACGATGTCATCGACGCGCTACGCGCTGCGGCCTGCGCTGCGTTGCCGACCTCCAACCCACCGGCGTGGAGCCGTCCGACGAAGCCGAGCAGCGCCACCGATGCGAGCGCGAACATCAGCACGAACATCATCTCGATCGATGTGACCACGCCCAGGTCGCGAACCGGAACGTCGTTCATGGTTCCCTCGGTTGCGACTCGGTGACCGAGGCGCGCAGGCCCACCCCGCCGGACAACACCCCAGGGGTCGAGCCCTCGACCGTGACGCTGACGACCGGACCGTCGATGCACGACACGGTCGCATCGCGTCCCCATCCGCCCGCGTGCTGTTCGATCGCATCTCGCGTGGCCGCCACAGCGTCGTCGCACCGACCGCCGTGCGCGGCAGCGATGCGTACGCCGTCGGCCGCCGCATCGTCGAAGACGTTGCGAGCGTGCCAGTACGCGGACGCGTCGAAGACGAGCAGCATCACCAGCAGCGCGACGACCGTCCCGAACAGCATTTCGATCGAGAGGTCGACCGCGCCCCGGTCGGCACCGGTGGGCACGGACACGATGGACAGGGTCACCGTGCTCAGGGCTTTTTCGACACCGGGTCGGGGACGGCACCCTTCGCGGTGTTGAACACACCGAGGAAGAACGTCGTCGCTGCGACGGCGACGGTGATGCCGACGGCGAGCCAGATCATCTTCGTGACCGCTTCGTCGACGCCGGTCTCGTCGTTGCGTTCGAGCCACGTCTGCACGACCTTGTCGCGCAGCTCGCGCCGCGCGGCATCGATCCTCGCGCTGATGGGCAGCAGGAAGCCGTTCCCTTGCCGATCGACCTGTGGTTGCATGACGTCCGCCTTTCGTTGGGTGATGTGCGGTGTTGGGCCTCGGGTCAGCTGCCGAAGGCGTCGCTGATCCGGATGGCGAGGGGGAAGGCCAGGAAGACGATCGTCGTGCAGACGAACGCGATCGTGGGGCCCACGAGGTTGGCGTTGGCGCGGTCGGCGTCGCGCTCGAGGTCGTCGAGTGCCCGCTCGCGCATCGCAGTCGCGAGCGAGGTGACGGTGTCGACGATCGACACGCCCTGCGTGCCCTGCCGTTCGATCGAGGTGGCGAGCTCGCACAACTCGCGTTGGTCGTAGCGGTCGCCGATCTCGTCGATCGCCTCCCACAGCGACACGCCACGCAGTGGCGCACGATCGAGCTCGTCGCGCAGCCGTTCGAGCTCGACGCCACGACCTGCGCCGAGCGCGAAACGGACCGCCTCCTCGACACTCTGATCGGTGGTGAGCCCCACCGCGAGCAGCTGGACGAAGTCGTTGGTGGCGCGGCGCATCGCACGCCGGCGTCGCTCGACCGTCGCGCGCACGTCGGCAACCACGATGGCCGCGGCCATTCCGGCAGCGACCACGACGAGCAGCAGCCACCACAGGGTCGCCGGGATCGCGCCAATTGCGGCGAGCGCCGTCAGCGCGAGCGCGACCGTCGATCCGACGGCGCCGGCTCCCGTGAGGATCCGCGTCGCCACCGCGTCGGCCGTGAGGTCGGCGATCGCGAGGTCGGGGCCGAAATGGCGCGCAACAGCGCCATCGAACGAACGACGGATCGGCGCTCGAGATGCCGTCGTGGTCGACATCGGGCCTCCCGCGTGGAGCACGGCGCGAACGTCGGCGACCGACCGTCGCGACGTGTTGGCGGACATCACCGCGCAGCACGCGGCTGCTACGAGCAGCGGACCGACGAGCGCGGCCGTCGCGAGCGGACTCATGCCGGCACCGCCGTTTGCTCGTAGCCGCACAGGCTGCGCAGCCAGAACACGCACCCGACCCACATCGCCAGCGGAACGACGAGGAAGAGCTGGCCTGCGGCAGTGGCGTACGGATCGAGCAGGTCGCCCGCCGCGAAGCGCAGGTAGAGGAGAAGGGCCGTCGCGATGACGACCAGCCGCTTCATCGACGCCTGGTAGACGGCACGTGTGCGATCGATGCGTTCTCGCGCGCGCACCTCGTCGCGTGCGGCCGCGGCGAGTGCGCTCACCGTGGGGTGGAGTCGCCCCGCGCCCGTGCTGCCCGACACCACGAGCCGGAGCGACGCGACGGCAGCGGTGGCCGTCGGGTGGTCGAGATCGAGCGCGAGTTGATCGAGCGCCTCGTCGATGCGATGGCCCTGTCGGCGGCGGTGCACGAAGCGGGCCAACGGTGCCGCGATCGCAGCAGGCGGACGCAGCGCCACGTGCTCGAGCGCTTCTTCAACCCCCATCGACGAACCACGCAGTGCGTCGCGCAGATCCTCCAACCACGAGGCGATCGCCTCCAACCGACGTCGCTCGTCGTCGGCGCGTTCGTCGTGGAGCAGTCGCCGCCACGTGATCACGGCCGCAGCTGCGAGCAGGGCGAGGGCGACGAATCGGGTGGCGAGCAGCACCACCACGCCGACCGCGGCGGCGGCAGCGACACGCTCGCTCGTCACACCGTCGAGGCGTGATGGGCGGGTGCTGCGTTGCGATGGGCGCGCCGGACGGAGCCCGACGTCGATGCTCAGCAGCGCGCCGACGAGCAGCGCGACCACGGCGACCGCGACAGCTGCCGTGTTCATCGGAGCGCCCCTCGGGCACCGTGCCACCACGCGGTCGTAAAGGTCGGGTCGGCGGCGCGGAGCCGTTCGAGCATGCCGTGCTGCGGTTCGTGCATCGGCACGGCGCGCCGGTCGAGCGAGTCGGGGGCGGCGCCGAACAACCGGTGGACGATGAAGCGCGCGCCGTCCTCTTCGACAGACGGCGCCATGATCTCGGTGACGTACCGACCGGTCTCGTTGTCACCCTGCAGATGCACCACGAGGTCGACGCTGCGGTACACCTGCCAGCGCGCCATCCGGAGATCGACCGACCCGTGAAAGGCGACCAGCTCGGCGAGTCGTTCCAGGCCGTCCTTCGCGGTGCCGCCGTGCACCGTCGCCATCGTTCCCTGGCCGATGCTCATCGACTGCACGAGCGCCGCGCCTTCGGGGCCGCGCACCTCGCCGACGATGATCCAGTCGGCGCGGGTTCGCACCGCGGGGATCATCATGTCGGCACACGACAGACCGTGCCCATCGGACGTGGACGGGATGCGCGCCTGGTAGGCGTGCACGTAGGGGTGAGTGCCGAGCTGCGCGATGTTGAGCTCGAAGTCGGTCTCGATGGTGACGATCACCGCGTGCGGATCGATCTCGCCGACCAGCGCGCGCAACATCGTGGTCTTGCCGGAGCCCATGCGTCCGACGACGAGGATCGACATGCCCGCCGCAACCGCTGCGTGCAACAGCGAGATTGCGGGGTCGGTGATGGTGCCGCGCCGGCGCAGGTCGTCGAGGCGGTCGCCGAACACGGCGGCGCGACGGATGGTGATCAGCGGCCGCGCAACCACGTCGTGGCCCTCGCCGTGGAATCGCACGCCGGGTTCGAGCTCGAGGTCGACGAACGGGTGCTCGCGATTGAACGGCCGACGGCGGGCTGCGGCGGTCTCGTAGATGATCCGCTCGAGGTCGCGGTCTCGACGCACGAGCGGCGCGAGCAGTTGGCGGGTGCCATCGGCGCGCTCCACGCGTACCGGGTCGGCACCGAACACCAGCACGTCGGTCACCTGCGGATCACGGAGCACGCTGAGCAACTTCGGCAACCCGAAGATCTCACTGATGATGAGCTCCACCACCGTCGACTGCTCGACCAGTGACAGCGGCATCAGCCGCGCCGCGCGTCGTTGCGCCTCGAGCTCGGGCAGCACCACGTTCTCGAGCACATCGCGAGTCATCTCCTCGCGCAACTCGCGGTCGGCGGCGCCCTCGTCGCGGCCGGGCACCGGCAGGCGATCGCCATACGCGCGGCGCACCTCGCCCGCGAGGGTGTCGAGTTCCTCTGCGGTGAGCGCGCTCATGCCGTCGCCCCGAGACCGACGCGGCGGATCACGCCGTCGGCGAGCGAGCGGCTCGCCGGGCCGATCGGATCGCGGCGGAGGCGTCGATCGTCGAGACGCGTGCCGTCGCACAGCATCGCGATCCCCTTCGGCGACCACGGGAGCCACGCCGCGAAGCGATCGCCGAGCTCCGACTCGGTGCGCGCGTGCGACACCCGTTCGCTGGCGCCGGGCGAGTCGACGACGACGAGGCGGGTGATGTCGAGCGCAAGCGGCTCGATGCCGGGCGCCACTCGGCCGAGGTGCGTCGCCCAGTCGACGCTCGCGGCGATGTCGACCACGTCGCACGTGGTGACGAGCAAGAGCGCATCGAGTTGGTCGAGGAGAGCACCCACCGGTGACCCGCCGCGGAGCGAGCCGAGGTCGACCACGACGGGCTCGTAGAGATCACGCAGCGCCGCTGCCCACGGCACACGCGGCTGGTGGCAGGCCCACGCGCGGAACGGATCACCCGGCCCGGCGATCACACGGATGCCGGCCACCTCCACCGCGACCGAATCGAAGCGCTCTCGCTGCGCGCTCCGCACGGCAGGAAAGGCGAGTCGTTCGAGCCCGCCCGCGTGTGCCCGCACGCCGGGCATGCGCGCGGCGAGCACACCGCCGGCCGGATCGGCTTCGACGAGCCACGGCCCCAGACCCGCCTGCACGAGCCCCGACGCGAGGCACAGCGATGCGGTGGTGGCCCCGCGCCCTCGCCAGGTGGCGACGCCGATGATCACCCGGCGCTCGTCTCGGTGGGGAGCCCGAGGAGGACGAGTTGGTCGGTGGCGGCGAGGCGGGCGACGTCGACAGCGACGGCCTGAGGCGCGGCGACGGTGACCGAGAGCGCACCCTGCTCGGTGATCTCGCTCTCGATCACGCGCACGGCGATCGGTGCGCCGCTGGCATCGAGCGATGCGGCCAGTGCCGTCGTCCCCTGCACCAGACGCGCAGGGAACCTGCCCGCCGGGAGCAGTGCCCCGACGAGTGTTTCGCCGGCAGCGAGACCCGTGCCGTCGGCCCACATGCCAACGGTGAGGAGGGTGCCGGGCGCGAGATCGATCGTGGTGGTGCGCCCGACGAGTT
>JBMOFX010000046.1:0-14118 GCA_049318665.1 Ilumatobacteraceae bacterium
AGGTCGATGCGTCGTCGGTTGGGCACGATGATCTCGAGCGCTCCCGGCGCCATGCCATCGAGCTGATGGAGCGCGGCCGCTGATCGGAAGCCGGCGACGCCCGCGCCGCTCGATGCGAGCGTTGCGACGTACAGGCGTTGCTGCCACGTGGGCGGCGCGCCGACCGCGACGAGCACCCCTGGCACGGGTTCACGTACGAGACCGTCGCGGATGAGGCGGGCGATGACCTTGGGGGAGAGACCGAACGAGGCTGCCTGGGAACGTGTGAGCACACCGTGGCGAGAGGCTGCGAACTCGCCAGCGGGCCCGAACGGGCTGCAGGCGATCATCCGCCGGAACGTATCCGCCGTCGCCCACGTTTGCGACCGGGGGCTGCTCGTGGCCGTCTTGGCGCTGAGGAGCCCCCAGTCCGGCGGGTCAGCCGACCGGTTTGCCGTACATCTCGAGCAACGGGTCGCTGATCAGCTCGAGACGCTCGCCATCGGGGCCGCGGAAGTAGAGCGACGAACCGTCGACGTGTGCGTACTCGATGCCGTCGGTATCGAAGCGCGCCTTGATCCGCTCCCAGTTGGGGCGTTCAATCGAGATGGCGAGGTGGTGATGTCCACCGAGGACCTCGGCGTAGGGGCCGAGGTCGAGGCCGGGGAGGTCGAAGTAGGCCAGGGTGTTCCCGTGGCCGATGTCGAAGAAGAAGTGCGTCGAGCCTTCGTAGTCGCGGTTCTCGAACATCTCGATGAGTGGGAAGCCGAGCAGGCCGTCGAAGAACTCGACGGTGCGCTCGACGTCGCTGCAGATCAGTGCGACGTGGTGGACGCCACGAGCCGTGCTTGTCGGGCGCACGTCCCGCGGCAGCAGGCGGCGCGCGGCGATGTCGTCGCGGCGCGCTGCCAACTCGTCGCGACTCAGGCGGTCGCCCATACCAGTACCTCGGTTCCGTTGTTCGTGGCGGTGAAGCCGAGCGGGCCGGCGCCGACGAGCCGTGCGGCGTCGCCTTGGCCGAGTTCCCCGGCACCCTCGAGCGTGCCGCTGCCGAGTGCCACGAAGACGTGCACGTGCGGATCGGCGGGCAGGGCGATCGACTCGCCGGTCGAGAGGCGTGCACCCCACAGCACGGCCTCGCGCTGATGGATCGAGATCGCTGTCTCGTGGCCCTGGCCCGAGGCGATCGCAACGAGTCCGCCGTCTGCGAGCGCGGCGTTGATGTCCTTCTGCTCGTAGCCGGGCGTGACGCCGGCCGTGTCGGGCAGCACCCACATCTGGACGAAGTGGACGGGCTCGTCGGGGCTGGCGTTCATCTCGCTGTGGCGGATGCCGGTGCCCGCCGACATGCGCTGCGCGAGCCCGGGGTAGAGCACGCCGTCGTTGCCTTCGCTGTCCTGGTGTGCGAGGCGGCCGGAGAGCACCCACGTGACGATCTCCATGTCGCGATGGCCGTGCGTGCCGAAGCCCTGGCCCGCGGCGACGATGTCGTCGTTGTTGACGAGGAGCAGTCCGTGGCCCTGGTGTTCGGGCGCGTAGTGGTTACCGAAGTTGAAGGAGTGCTTGCTGTCGAGCCAGCCGATGTCGGTGACGAACCGCTCGTCGGCGCGTTGGATGGTGACGTTGGGGGTGTCTGTCGTACTCATGACCTCTCCAACATACTTGCGGGCGCAATGATTCCGTCCGACCAGGTCGACCAGAGGGACTGCAGTTCGGCGGCCGTCACGCCGTCGAGCGTCGACAGATGGTGATGCGCTGCGTCGGTTGGGACCGCGACGGCATTCGGCACAGCGATCGTGCAGCACCCGGCGGCGAGAGCCGAGCGAGCCCCCGTCGGTGAATCCTCGATCGCCACGCACTGGGCCGGATCGACACCGAGGCGGCTGGCCGCGACGAGATACGGCTCAGGGTGGGGCTTGCCGTGGACGACGTCGTCGCCGGCAACCACGGTGGCAAACGATCCTGGCGGCAGCACGGGCACGATGGCATCGGTGAAGCGCCGCCAGCTCATGGTGACCAGCGCGCACGGGATGCCGTGGGCGGCGAGATCGGCGAGCAGTTCGCGGGCGCCCGGCCGCCACGGAACGTGCTGCGCAACACGTTCGATCACACCGTCGAGGAGCCGGTTGACGACGTCGTCGACCGGGAGATCGATGGCGCCGTGCTCGATCATGTAGCGGGCCGAGTCGCGCAGGTCGAACCCGATGAGCGCGTGGGCGTGCTCGTCGGTCCACGCGCCGTTGCCGAACTGATCGACCAGTTCGAACTCGCGGGCGATCCAATACGGCTCGGTATCGACGAGGGTGCCGTCCATGTCCCACAGCACCGCGGCGAGCGTCATCGTGGGCCGCCGTCGACGTTGAGCGTGGTGCCCGTCGTGTAGCTGCCGGCGGCCGACGCGAAGTAGAGCGCAGCGCCGACGATCTCGTGTGGCTCGCCGCCGCGTTGCAACGCGTAGCCGGCCTTCGCGCCCCGCTCGAACGCGGCCATGTCCCACGCCTTCGAGATGTCAGTGAGGAACGGGCCGGGCACGATGCAATTGACTCGCACGGTCGGGCCCAGTGTGCGTGCGAGGCCGTAGGTGAGGGCGTTGAGGCCTGCCTTGGCCGGTCCGTAGACGAGCTCGGTGGCGCTCGGGCGTTGTGACGCGATCGATGACACGAAGATGATCGAGCCCCCGCCGTCGGCGACCATGCGCGTGCCCACGATGGCCGACAGCCGGAACGGTCCCTTCAGGTTGACGCCCATCACCTTGTCGTAGAGCTCCTCGGTGACGGCGTCGACCGACTCGTACAGCGGTGACATCCCCGCGTTGTTGACGAGGATGTCGATCCGGCCGAACTCGGCGTACGCCGCGTCGGCGAGGGCATCGGCACCGTCCCAGCTGGCTGCGTGGTAGGCGAGCGGGAGCGCGCGCCTGCCGAGCGCCCGCACCTCGTCGGCCACCGCCTCGCAGTTCTCCAACTTGCGGCTGGCGATCACCACGTCGGCGCCGCGGGCAGCGAACGCGAGCACCATCTCGCGACCGAGGCCACGACTGCCGCCGGTGACGAGAGCGGTCTTCCCGGTGAGGTCGAACAGGTCGGTCATACGAGGTCCTCCGCAGAGATGGAACGCAGCGTGTCGTCGAGCGCATCGAGCACGGTGGCGAGTTGGTCGTCGGTGTGGCGCAGACCGAGGTTGATCATGCCGCGGTGCGCAAGGTAGACGCCGCGTTCGAGGAGACCGAGGAAGATGAGCTCCTTGAGCTCGGGGGTGTCGGTGTGCAGCGACATCATCGATCCGAAGCCGGTCACGTGCACGGGCACCGTGTGGCGGGCGCACACCGCTGCCACCTGCTCGCGCAGTTCGTTGCCGCGCGCCGTGTGTGCCTCGGCGACCTCGGCCGTGAAGATGTCGGCGAGGACGACACCGCCGGCTGTCATCGACGCGATGTTGTTGTTGAACGTGCCGGCATGACCGATCTGCGACACGTAGAGATCGAGCAACTCGGCCCGTCCTCCGAACGCGCCGAAGGAGAATCCGCCACCGATGTACTTGCCGAACGTGGTGATGTCGGCCTCCGCTCCGAGGACGTGAACCAATCCACGTCGGCCGTGGCGGGAGGTCATCACCTCGTCGGCGATGCACACCGCACCCGCCGCCCGAGCCGCAGCGAAGACGCCCTGCACGAACTCGGGTGTCGCAGGGATACAGCCGCCCGAACCGAGCATCGGCTCCATGATCACTGCTGCCATCTCACTGCCGTGTTCTTCGATGAGTGCGAGCGTGCCGGCAAGGTCGTTGTAGGGCGCCAGGACGAAGTCGTACGGGGCGTTCCACGGCGCCACGCCGCTCGCGAAGTAGAGGACGCCACCGTGATAGCCGCCGGCGAACACCATCAGCTTCGTGCGGCCAGTCGCTTGCGTAGCGGTGGTGATCGCCATCAGGTTCGCCTCGGTGCCCGAGTTGGTGAACCGCACCCGATCGAGCCCGAACCGTTCGCACATCAGCTGTGCGAGCCGCGCTTCGGCGGGGTGGATGCCACCGACGCTGGTGTTGACGTGGAGGGCCGCACTGACGGCGTCGATGACGCGGTGCTCGCTGTGGCCGAGGAGGCCGGCGGTGTAGTCGCCGAGCATGTCGATGTACGTGTGGCCGTCGACATCGGTGAGCGTCGCGTCTTCACCCGACGCGAACACCAGCGGGAACGGCGGGTGCGTGAGCACCGTTCGGGTGTGCCCGCCCGGCAGGTAGCGCGAGGCGTCCTCGAAGTACTGCCGGCTCCCCGGATTTCGGTCGGCGAACTGCTGGCGAGCGCGCGTGACGAGGTCGGTCATGCCCGCACGCTAGACGTGCGTCCACGCGGACCGGGAGTCCCTCGGCGCCAACACGGCCACCACGAGCCCCCGGTCGGCGGGTCAGAGGGTGCGGGCGGCGCGGCGGGCTTCGAGGACGGCCTCGAGGATGGTGCGCGGGGCGACGCGGTCACCGACGGGGGTGACGGTCGCGAGGGGGTCGTGGGGGAGCGGGTCGGCGGGGACCCGGAAGCCGCAGTCGACGACGGCGACGCACTCGATGCTGTGCCGCTCGCCGCTGAAGCGGTCTTGCACGTCGACGGCGCCGGGCCGCACGGTGCGCAGCAGCGTTCGCTTCTCGATCCGCACGCCGCGCTGCGCGAGGCGGACGTTGGCGGGCGCGAGGTCGCCGGTGCGGCTGAGCTCGTTGCCGGCGATCTGATCTTGGGTGAGCAAGGTCGCCCGATCGCCGAGTTCCTCGGCAAGCGCGACGGCGATCGGGCCGCCGATCGGGTCGAACACCACGATGGGGCCGTCGGACGGCAGGGTGACGATGCCGCGTCGAACGTCGACGATGTCGACGACCGCTGCACCGTCGAGCACCTCGTACTCGCGCACACCTGGTTGGCCACCGGTCGCTTCGATGACGTGGCCCGAGAGCACGGTCGCCGTCTCGCCGGTGTGCACGGTCACCCCGAGCCGCTCGTTCTCGGCACGAAGCCAGTCGACGAACGGGGCACCCGGTCCGGCGATCGCGGCGACACCGCCGACGGTGGCGGCCTGCTCGACGATGGTGACGTGGTGACCGCGGGTCGCAGCCACACGAGCGGCCTCGAGTCCGGCCACGCCGCCGCCGACCACGGTGATATCGAGCGCAGATCGAGTTGGCACGTACCAGTCGGGATCACGGGTCTCGTGACCGGCGCTCGGCTCGACGACGCAGCTCACGATCGGGTTGCGCGCGTCGCGGACCTGGCATGCCTGGTTGCATCGAATGCACGGCCGAGGGGCGCCGCCGTCGCGAAGTCGCGTCACCAGATCCGGGTCGGCAAGCTGGGCGCGCGTCATCTCGACGCCGTCACACACGCCCTCACCGAGCGCCCACTCGGCTTGGCCCGCGTCGACCACCGAGCCCTGGAGGAACACCGGGGTGTCGGGCAGGGCGGCCTTGATGGCGCGCGTGAGATCGATGTTGAAGCCGGGCGGCTCGTGGAAGTCGGGCCGGGTCTTCTCGACCGAGAAGATCGCACCGCGGACCACGACCAGATAGTCGATGCCGGCAGCGACGAGTGCGGGTGCCAGCTCGGCCGCCATCTCCGGAGTGATGCCCGCCCACGGAGCGAGCTCGTCGCACGAGAGTCGCAGCCCGACGATGCCGTCGCCGATGCCGGCGCGCACCGCTTCGATCACCTGGCGGGCGAACAGGGTTCGGTCGGTACCCCACTCGTCGCCGCGTTGATTGGTGAGACCCGAGAGGAACTGGCGCACGAGGCTGTGCTGGCCGGCGTTGATCTCCACACCGTCGACGCCCGACTCGGCTGCGAGCTTCGCCGCCGCTCCGAACCCGGCGACGACCGCGGCGATGTCGCTGGCTTCCATCCACTTCGGCACTTCGCGGCTGTTGACCTCGGGCACTCGCGACGGCGCCCAGAGCGGCGCTTGGTTGTACGCGCTCGATCCCTGGCCGCCGGCGTGATCGAGTGAGGCGAGCACCAACGCACCTTCGGCGTGACACGCCGAAGCGATCGCCGACCAACCCGCCGCGGCTCGCTCAGCGAGCGGTGCCCGCTCGTAGGGCCAATCGCTCGCGTGGACGCTGGCACCTTCGGTGACGATGATCCCGGCGCCTCCGCGGGCGCGGCGCGCGTAGAACGCGACGTGGCGGTCGGTGAACCGACGTTCGTCGTCGCCGAGGTTGGTGACGAGCGGCCCGAACAGCACGCGGTTCGGCGCTGTGGCGGTGCGCAGCGGCAGCGGGTCGAGCAGTCGCACGAGGGGCGACGTTACCGGTCAGGACCCCGAGGCCGACAGCTCACGACCTCGGAGCAACCGACGGATGTTGCCGGCGTGGCGGACCATCACGAGTGACGCGAGGCCGAGTGACGCGAGGATCTCCCACGAATCGTTGCCGGCGAGTGCAATGCCGATCGGCAGGCCGATCGCAATCGCGATGGACGCGAGCGAGGCCTTCTTCGTCGTGAACCGCACGCCCGCCCAGATCAACGCCAACACGATCCAGACGACCGGGTGCAGGACGGCGAACGCGCCCGCCATGGTCGCGACGCCCTTGCCGCCGTGGAACCGCCGGGTGGCGGGATAGAGGTGACCGAGCACGGCGGCAGCGACGAGCACGTAGGCGCCCGGTCGATCGAGCAGCACCAGGCCGATCGCGGCCGGGATCGCACCCTTCAGCGCGTCGAGCGCGAACACGACAACACCCCAGCGGGGGCCAAGCGTGCGGGCGATGTTCGACGCGCCCGGATTGCCCGACCCGACCGCGGTGATGTCGACGCCCTTCGACCTCGCCACGAGCACTGCGCTCGGGAAGGTCCCGAGCAGATAGGCCAGCGGCGTGAGCACCCAGATCACCGTGAAGACGTTACGAGGCATCACTGATGGCGAGCGGTATAGCGTTTGCGCATGCTCGCATCAGCAGACCCTCTCCTCCCCGATCAGGGCGAGGTGGCCTTCGGGGCCATTGGCCTGCTCATGGTCCTCATCCTGGTGGGACTCCTGGTCGCTGCGATGGCGTTCCTCGTCTACAAGGTCCTCGCCACCCGCGAGCTCGCCAAGCGCAATGGCGCGTCCGACAAGGACGCCACGACGCTCGCCCTCTTCGGTGGTGACGTCGGGACTGCGGCCGCCTACCTCAAGCCAGCTGTCGCCGGCGAGGCGCCGTCCGCGACGCCAGCGCCGGTAGCGACCAAGGAGGAGTTGATCGTCGAGCTCCGCGATCTCGAGGCGAAGGGCCTCATCACGAACGAACAGGTCGAGCGCCGCGTCGAGGAGATCCTGCGAGGAGCGGTCTGATAGTGACCGCTCCCTGGCGGAGCAACTCTGGTTGCAGATTCGTCGGTTCTGCGTTCGTTTTCGCAACCAGAGTGATCAGGCGCCGGCGACGGGGATCAGACGCCGGGGCTTGGTGTGGTCCATTTGCGGCTTCGGGGTGAGGCCGACGGGCACGTTGCTGAGCAGCTCTTCGCCAGCGCCGCCGACGCACTCGGGGTCGGGGCCGTCGAGCGGGAGCCCGGTGAAGAACTTCGCCGCCATGCAGCCGCCTTGGCACGCGTCGTAGCTGCCGCAACTCGCGCACGCACCCGCCGACTGCGGCTCGCGTAGTTCGAGGAACAGCGGACTCTGCTTCCACACTCGGCTGAACCCACCGTCGTCACGGACCGACCCGGCCTTGAACTGGTCGTGGATCACGAACGGGCACGCGTAGACGTCGCCGATCGGATCGATGAGGCACACGACGCGACCGGCACCGCACATGTTGAGGCCGGGCAGTTGCTCGGGGCCGAGCGCGTTGAGGTGGAAGAACGAGTCGCCGGTGAGCACGTTGTCGCCGTGGGCGAGCAGCCACTCGTAGATCTGTCGCTGCTGTGCGTTGGTGGGATGCAGGTCGTGCCACGAGTCGGCGCCGCGTCCGCTCGGCCGCAGGCGGGTGACGCGCAGCTGGGCACCGAACGAATCGGCGAGCGCTTTGAACCCGTCGAGCTGGTCGACGTTGTGGCGCGTGACGACCACGCTGATCTTGAACGGTCCGTTGCGCTCGACGAACCCGGCCTCGGCGAGGTTGCGCATCGCGGTGATCGCCATGTCGTACGAGCCGGGGCCGCGCACCGCGTCGTTGGTGGCAGCGTCGATGCCGTCGAGGCTGATCTGGATGTCGAGATAGTCCATCGCGGTGAGACGACGCGCCTTGGCCGCGTCGATGAACGCGCCGTTGGTCGAGAACTTCACGCCGATGCCAAGGCCGATCGAGTACTCCAGCAACTCGAAGAAGTCGCGGCGCACCATCGGCTCACCGCCACCGATGTTGATGTAGAAGACCTGGAGCTCGTGGAGCTCGTCGAGCACCTGCTTCGCCTCGTCGGTGGTGAGTTCACGCGGATCGCGCGTGCCGCTCGACGACAGGCAGTGGACGCACTGCAGGTTGCACGCGTAGGTGAGCTCCCACGTGAGGCAGATCGGGGCGTCGAGGCCGTGCTTCAGTTGGCTGACGAGGGACTCAACGCTCACGGACGATCTCCGAGGTCTGCAGGGCGGCGAACGCCTGGGCGAAGCTCGGCCACCGCGAGTCGGCGATGTCGCAGGCCTCGAGGGTGGCTTGGAGCGTGGGGTGGTGTGCGAGCTCGTTGGCGACGCGCACCATGTCGGGGTGCTTCAAGAAGACCAGGCGCCGGTTGCCGTAGTGATAGGCCAGCGCGCCGAATGGCTCGGGCCGCAACGCCACCTGGGGGTGCAACTCGAGGGCGGTGTCCAGCGTGTGGAGGTCAGTAGACGCCACACATGCCATCGATCGAGATCTCCTCGACCAGCAGCTCTGCTTCGATCACCGGTTCGATGACTGGCTGCTCGTCGGAGGGGGCTGCGGTGGTGGCGTTGGCGGGCTCGTGCTCCATGCGGCGACTGTAGCCAGCGCGCGGTATGGTCCCGCCAACCGTTGTTCGACGAGGGGGTCACACAGGTGAAGACAAAGGCAGCGATTTTGTGGGAGCGCGGCGGCGCGTGGAGCGTCGAGGAGATCGAGCTCGATCCGCCGAAGGTTGGTGAGGTATTGGTGCAGATCCACGCCTCTGGCATGTGCCACAGCGATGAGCACCTGGTGACGGGTGACCTCGCGGGCGCAACGCCCGAGCCGCCGCTGATCGGCGGTCACGAGGGCGCTGGCGTCGTGCTCGAAGTCGGCCCGGGCGTGTTCTCCGTCCAGCCCGGCGACCACGTGGTGTTCGGTTTCGTGCCAGCATGCGGTCGCTGCCCGAGCTGTGCATCCGGCCACTCGAACCTGTGCGACATGGGAGCCATCACGGCCACCGGTCTGCAGCTCGCCGATGGCACCGCCCGGCACCACTCGTCGAGCGGCCAGGATCTGGCGCTCGGCATCGGAGCGCTCGGCACCTTCGCTCACCACACCGTGGTCAACGAGGCGAGCTGCATCAAGATCGACAAGGACATCCCCCTCGACCGCGCATGCCTGCTCGGCTGTGGCGTCGTGACGGGCTGGGGTTCGGCCGTCTACGCCGCCCAGGTCGAGCCCGGCGACACGGTTGCCGTGGTCGGCGTCGGTGGTATCGGATCCAACGCGGTGCAGGGCGCCAAGCTCGCCGGTGCACGCGTGGTTGCGGCGATCGACCCGGTGGAGTTCAAGCGTGAGAAGGCCATGGAGTTCGGCGCCACGCACTCGTACGGCTCGATCGCCGAGGCGATGGGCGACCTCGAGACGAGCACCTGGAACCGCGGTTTCGACAAGGTGATCATGACCATCGGCGTCGGCAACGGCGACGTGCTCGGCGAGGCGTTCTGGCTGGGCGGCAAGCGGTCGAAGATCGTCGTCACCAACATCCACCCCGTGGGCGAAGGCACCATCGCGATCCCCGCGGTGTTCCTCACCGTGTTCGAGAAGCAGCTCATCGGCTCGCTGTTCGGCTCGGCCAACCCGCGCAAGGACATCCCGAAGCTCCTCGAGCTCTACAGCCAGGGACTCCTCGACCTCGACGGCCTCATCACCAAGACGTACCCGCTCGAGGGCATCAACGAGGGCTATGCCGACATGAACGCCGGCAAGAACATCCGCGGCGTCCTCAAGTTCGTCTGACGCTTGGCTGACGATCTCCTCACCCGCTCGGCGAAGCAGGTCGTCGGGCGGCGGCGCGAGCTCGAGCTCGTGGTCGCCGCCCTCATGGCCGATCGCCACATCGTCCTCGAAGGGCCGCCCGGCACGGGCAAGAGCACGCTGCTGCGTGCGGTCGCGCACGAGCTCGGGATCGGGTTCGAGTTCGTGGAGGGCAACGCCGAGCTGACGCCTGCACGTCTGGTCGGTCACTTCGATCCGGCGCGCGTGCTCACCGACGGGTACGTACCGGACGTGTTCGTGGACGGCGCGCTGATCACCGCGATGACGAGCGGCTCGCTGCTCTACGTCGAGGAGATCAACCGCATTCCGGAGGAAACGCTCAACGTACTCATCACGGTGATGAGCGAGCAGGAGCTGCACGTGCCGCGGCTCGGACGCGTGGCATGCGCGCCCGGCTTCCGACTGGTCGCCGCGATGAACCCGTTCGACGCAGTCGGCACAGCCCGTATCAGCGGCGCCGTGTATGACCGCATGTGTCGCCTCTCGATGGGCTACCAACCCGCGGCCGAGGAGGAGGCGATCGTCGCTCGCGCGGTCGAGCCGTCCGACATCGACCCGGCCTTCATCACGCGCATCGTCGACCTCGTGCGCCGCACGCGCCAGCATCCCGATCTGCGCGTCGGCTCGTCAGTGCGCGGTGCGATCGACATGGCGGTGGTCGCCCGTTCGCTGTCGTCGCTCCGCGGCGCGCCAGCGACGCATCCGGGGGTGAGTCTCGACGCAGCGTTGGTGGGCCTGTCGGGCCGAGTTCGGGTGCGTGAAGGCAGCAGCCGCACCGCAGAGGAGATCGTCACCGAGCTGTGGGAACTCGTGTTCCAGCCGGCGGAGCCCGATGGGGGAAAAGCGATCGCCCCGACGGGGGCGACGATGGGCAGCAGCACGGCCTGAACCCGCCACCGGCGCCACGCGCGCAGGAAGGCGACGAGGCCGACGAAGCGGTGTCTCGGGCACAGAAGAAGACGACACCGCGACGCGAACTCGCCCGCAACCCGCACTTCGAGCAGGTGTCGCCCGAGGTGGGTGAGCTCGACGAGGGCGCGTTCGACGACGCGATGGAAGCCGACCCCGACGCCGCGATGGCGATGCTGGCCGACCTCACCTCCGCCACCGACCCGGTGTTGCGCGAGCTGGCGCGGCGCCTCGCCGGACGGGTGTTCCTCGACATCAGCCGTCGTGGTCCGTCGCGACCGCGCGGCGTCGGCCGGCTCGTCGAACGTCCGTATCGACCCGACGGCGGTGACCTCGACCTCGACGCAAGCATGGACGCGATCATCGACGCGGGCGGCACATCCGCCCGGAGACACGCGGTCGACGCCGAGCGACTGCGGGTGCGCGGCTGGGTGCAGCCCGACACGGCGCTCTGTCTCCTCGTCGACCGCAGCGGCTCGATGGGTGGCAAGCCGCTCGCGACATCCGCTGTCGCGGCTGCGTCCGTGGCGTGGCGTGCCCCGTCCGACTACAGCGTCGTTGCCTTCGGCAAGGACGTGGTGGTCGCGAAGAGTCAGGACCACTCGACCTCGAGTGAGCAGGTGGTGAATGCCGTGCTGTCACTGCGCGGCTTCGGCACGACCGATCTCACCGGTGCGTTGCGTGTGGCTGCCGAGCAACTCGCCCGCAGTCGTGCCGGACGCAAGGTGGTGGTGCTGCTCAGCGACTGCCGCTCGACAGTGGAGGGCGACCATCACGCCGCCGCCCGAGCACTCGAGGAGCTCGTCGTGATCGCACCCGAGGGCGACAGCGACGAAGCCGAAGCGTTCAGCCGCGCGACGGGCGCTCGGCTCACGACCGCCGCAGGCCCGGCGAGTGTGGCCGACGCGTTGGCGCGGGTGCTCAGCTAACTGCGTTCAGCGGAGCGCGTTCAGCACTGCACGTCGCGCGGCGGGACGATGCCCTTCACGTTCTCCTCCGGCGGCACGACCGTGGACGGCGTCGTGGCTGGCACGGTGGTCGGCGTGCTCGTTCCCGGCGTCGTGCTTGGCGTGGTGGTCGGCGAGGTCGTTGGCGAGGTCGTCGGGGGTGTCGTCGTGTCGGGGACCGTGATGGGGGCGCCGGCGAGCGGAGCCTCACCCTTGAAGATCGCGAGGACCGCCTGCATATTGGTCGTGTCGAGCTTCGGCACGATCACCGAGTTGCCGCGGATCATCTGGCCGACACCTTCGATCCGGTAGCTCGCGATGCCGCCGGGATCGAAGTTGCGCAGCACACCGGCGAGCTGGAGCATCTTGGCGGGCGTGAGTTCGTCGTCGGTCACGACGTTGTCCTGAACTGCCTTGATGAGGCTGCGGGCGACCGACGGGTCGGTGACCCCGCGGTCGAGCGCGGCCGAGATCACCCGACGGAGGAAGTCCTGTTGCCGCGCCACCCGGCCGTAGTCGCTGGCGGGGTCTTCCTTCCACTTCCCGTTCGCTCCCTGGTACTCGTAGTGCCGTGAACGGACGTAGGCGAGCGCGTGGTCGCCGTCGAAGTTGAAGCATCCGGCTTCGGGCACATTGAGGCCGGTGTTGTCATCGCGAGCCGGGAATTCGAACGGCACCTTCACCCCGTTGAGTCCGTTGACGATCGTCCGGAAGGCGCAGAAGTCGATCTGCACGAAGTGATCGACGCCCACTCCGAAGTTCTGGTAGATCGTGTCGATCAGCCGCTGGGGGTCGTTGCGCACGTAGGCCGTGTTGATCCGCTGGTCGCTGTTGCGGCCGGCGATGCGCACCCACAGGTCGCGCGGGAACGACAGAAGCGCAGCCTGCTTGGTTTCGGGGTCGACCCGCATGATCATGATCGTGTCGCTGCGCTCACCCCCGTTGGAGCGGTCGCCGAAGGCTCCTGCGTACGGTGAGTCGGGCGGGATGCAGGCGTTGTTGTCGGCGCCGGTGATGAGGAAGTTCATCGCGCCTGGGTCGATCGCCGGCAGGGTCTCGCCGGTGACCGTGTTGACCGGCACGGTGCTGCCGGCGCCCGATGCCGTGGTGTCGCCGGTGCTGGTCGCCGGGCCGGCAATCGTGCCGCTCGGGTCGGCGAGCGTCACCTTCGACAGGCTGCCGCCGAGCGCGTGTGCCGCCACGAGGCCGCCCGCGCCGACGAAACAGGCGCCGATGACGACGATGTTGAGGCCGAGCAGCAGACGCTGGGGCCAGGTGCGGCGAGGGGCTCCGGACATGACGGCGTCAGGTTAGTGGCCAGGTCAGCAGCGGTGGCGTCGCCCTCACGCACCGAGGGTGATGTCACACGTGAGCGTGTCGCCGTCGGCCAGCGCGGCGTATTCGACGGCCTGGATCGAGCCGGCCTCACGCAGGTCGCCGTACGACGCTTCGATCGCAGCCCGTGCCTCGGTCGAGGCGCTCACCACGAGCCGCTCGACCGTGGCGCGTTGACTCACCTTCGCCTCGGTCTTCGCGCGGCGCACCAACGCGAGCACTTCGCAGACCGGCTCGATCGCAGCGTCGGCGTCGATCGAGCTGGCATCGTGCGCGAACGCCGGGAGGTCGTTGCGGGTGGGCCAGGTGGCACCGTGAACAGATCCGGGCTGCCACCAGCGCCACACCTCGTCGGTGACGAACGGCAGGAACGGCGCGAACGCACGCAGCATCACCGACAGCGCGGTGCGCAGTGCCACACCGGCTGACGCGTCACCCTCGTACGCCCGTGCTTTCACGAGCTCGACGTAGTCGTCGCAGAACCACCAGAAGAAGCCCTCGGTCTGCTCGAGCGCGCGGGCGTAGTCGTACCCCTCGAACGCAGTGGTGGCGCTGTCGATCACCGAGCCGAGGCGAGCGAGCATCGCCCGGTCGAGCGGTGCGGTGACCGTTGAGCCTTCCGGCGGCTCGGGGAATGACAACACGAACTTGCTGGCGTTGAGGATCTTCAGCGCGAGCTTGCGGCCGATCTTCATCTGGCCTTCGTCGAGTGCCGTGTCGACGCCCGGTCGACCCGAGGCCGCCCAGTATCGGACGGCGTCGGTGCCGTACTGCTCGAGCAGGTGCATCGGGGTGACGACGTTGCCCTTGCTCT
>JBMOFX010000047.1:0-13934 GCA_049318665.1 Ilumatobacteraceae bacterium
GAGGCCGGCACACTCGGTCGCCGCACGTGGTGGGCGGAGTATGTGCTCGGTGCGGCCGCGATCGGTGTGCTTGTGGCCACGTGGATGCCCCCAGTTGTCGATCGCGCACTCGGCTTCTCCGTCGGAGCGTCGACGGGTGTGGTGGCAGCCGTGGTGTTCGTCGTCCTGAACGCCCACCACTACCTCATCGACGCGGTGGTCTGGCGCTCTGATGGCCGCCACGTGCGAGCCATCGTCGGACGCCGCTGAGGCGCCCTCGCCTTAGGCCATCAACTTGGCGAAGTCCATCGTCCGCCAGTGCTCCGGGCGGAGCACCGCCACGACCGTCGACTCGGTGGGTGGGTTGGCATTCGCGTACCACTGGCCGAGCTCGGCGCCGAGGTATCGGGTGGCCATTGCGAGCGTGTCGCGGTGCTCGTGGAGGATCTCGACGGGCCCTTCCACGCTGAGGTACTGATACGGCGGCGTCTCGGTCTGGACGGTGAGCGTCGCACGGCCTGCGGCACGAAGCAGCCGGGCCTTCAAGGAGTCACCATCCATCCCGATCGTCACCACACCATCGTCGTACGAGTACCAGATCGGGAGCGCAAGCGGCCCACGACCGGGTTCGTCGACGGCGAGCACGCCGACGTGGACATCGGTGAGGAACGCGTCGCGCTCATCGATGGTCATCGATCCGTTCGCCATGTTCAGCTCGGCACCGTGAAGTCGGGGTTTTCGGTTCGGGTGCGCTTCAGCTCCCAGAAACCGTCGATGGGGGCGACGAGCACGAGGCCGTCCCACAGTTGGAGGCCCGTCTCGAGCGGCAGGCGGCGGCTGATCACGGGGCCGAAGAACGCCGACCGCTTCCCGTCGGCGTCATTGAAGGCGACGATCGGCGTGCCGACGTCGTTGCCGGTGAGGCCGAGTCCTTCGTCCATCGACGCCTGGATCGCGGTATCCCACGACTCGTCGTCGGCGGCAGCAGCGTGGGCCGGGTCGAGGCCCGCCTCCGTGAGCAGATCTGCGGCGCTGACCGTGCGATCGCCCTGGTGATGGATGTGCTCGCCGTACACGCTGTACAGGCGGCCGAGCGGGGCGTCGCCCTCGGTGGCCCGAACCGACTCGAGCACCCGCAGAAGACCGTGGGTGTAGACGACGGCGTCGTAGAACGGGGAGTCGGGTTGGACGTTGTTCTTGATCTTGAGGCTGATGGGGCGCCAGGTCACCTGCAGATCGCGGTGGGGAGCGATGTCCTCCACCCAACGTGAGGTGAGCCAGCACCAGGGGCACGCGGGGTCGATCCAGAAGTCGAGTTGCATGGCGGCTCCAACGGGCGAGTCCGCCGGTTTGTTCCCGACAAATCAAACGCGTTGCGTCGCGCACCCCTGTGCGATGCTGGCGCCGTGACAGCTTCCAGCATCGAGGCCCGTGGCCTCACCAAGCACTACGGCGATGTGCACGCACTCGACGGGCTCGACCTCACGGCCCCCGCCGGCAAGGTCACCGCCGTCCTCGGGCCCAACGGCGCCGGCAAGACCACGTTCGTGAAGGCGGTCGCCACGCTCCTCCGTCCCGATTCCGGCAGCCTCATCGTGTCGGGCATCGATGCGATCGCCCATCCGCGCGACGTGCGTCGGGTCATCGGGCTCGCCGGGCAGACCGCAGCGGTTGAGCCGGCGCTCACCGGGCGCGAGAACCTCGTGATGATCGGTCGCCTGTTCGGCCACACGCGCGACGCCGCACGTGCTGCTGCCCAGCAGGTGCTGCAGGAGATCTCCCTCGTCGACGACGGCGATCGACCGGTGAAGGACTACTCGGGCGGCATGCGTCGTCGTCTCGACCTCGGTGCCAGCCTCGTC
Organism: Ilumatobacteraceae bacterium; assembly: GCA_049318665.1. Lineage (GTDB taxonomy): Bacteria > Actinomycetota > Acidimicrobiia > Acidimicrobiales > Ilumatobacteraceae > VFMC01. The sequence goes on from JBMOFX010000047.1 coordinate 1,842, forward strand.
GGTGCACCGCGGGTCTTGCTGCTCGACGAGCCCACCACCGGGCTCGACCCCCGCACCCGCCTCGAGCTGTGGGAGTCGATTCGTGGTCTGGTCCGCAACGGCACCGACGTCTTGCTCACCACGCAGTACCTCGAAGAGGCCGATCAGCTCGCCGATCACGTGGTCATCATCGATCACGGTCGCACCATCGCAAAGGGCACGCCCACCGAGTTGAAGGTGATGGCGGGCCGCGACATGGTCGAGGTGCGCGTGGCTCACGCCGCCGATCTCGGCACCGTCACCGACCTCATCTCGCCACTCGGCACCGAGGCGCCACGAGTCGACGAGCCGGGTCGGCGCGTGGCCGTACCGGTGGTCGATGGCACCAACCGCCTCGCCGACGCGGTGCGGATCATCAGCGAGCACGGCATCGAACTCGACGACATCGGCTTGCGTCGACCCACCCTCGACGAGGTCTTCCTCGCACTGACAGGACAGCCAGCATGAGCCTCGACTTCGCACCCCCCGCCAATCCACCCACGGTGATGGCCACGGCCAACGCCTACGCGGGTCGCACGATCAAGCAGTTCGTGCGCACGCCGCAGCTGTTGGTCGTCAACTCCGTCACGTCGATCATGTTCTTGCTGATCTTCCGCTTCGTCTTCGGTGGCGCCATCGGCACCGGCGGTGACGTCGCCTACGTCGACATGCTCATCCCCGCGCTGTGCGCGGTGAGCGGGCTGTTCTCGACCGGCGCGGTCGGTGTGGCCGAAGATGCCGACTCCGGTCTGTTCGACCGGCTCCGATCGCTGCCCGTGCCGCGTTCGGCGCTGCTCCTCGGTCGATCGATGGCCGACACGGCGCTCATCACCTGGGGCACGTTTGTCACCCTGGTGGTCGGCTTCATGGTCGGGTTCCGTATCCACAACGGCGTACCGGCGGCGTTGCTCGCTCTCGCGCTCTGCGTGCTGTTCGCCGTGGCATTCGCGTGGTTGCAGATCTTCCTCGGTCTCGTGGCCGGCAGTGGACAGGCGGCGCAGGGCATCTCGTTCTCGGTGTTCCCGTTGATCTTCGTGTCCAGTGCCTATGTCCCGGTCGCGTCCATGCCGGGCTGGCTGCAGCCGATCGCGGAGAACCAGCCCGTCACTGCCATGGTGGGTGCGGTCCGCGCGCTCGTGCTCGGACCCGAGGCCGAGGTCTTCCTCGGGCATTCGACGAGCTGGTTCATCACTCGTTCGATCCTGTGGTCGATCGCGATCATCGTCGTGTTCGTCGGGCTGTCGGCTCGCCGGTTCTCCAAACTCTGACGTCCACCGCGCCACGATGGCGAGGGGGACGTGCCAGGTCGGGTTACCCTCGATTGATCTATGGCTGAGTCCGAAGAAGCAACGTTCGCAGATCTCGGACTGCGTGCCGACCTCCTCACGGCGCTGACGCGCCTCGGCTACGAGGAGCCGACACCGATTCAGGCCGAGACGATCCCGCCGCTCCTCGCGGGCCACGACCTGGTCGGTCAAGCTGCCACCGGTACGGGCAAGACGGCGGCGTTCGCGCTGCCGATCCTCCAGAAGATGCCCACCGGGGGCACGCCCGTGCCGTTCGCGCTGGTGCTCGTCCCGACGCGCGAGCTCGCCGTGCAGGTGTCGGAGGCGATGTACAAGTACGGCCGCGACCTCGGGGCGAAGGTGCTCCCGATCTACGGCGGCCAGCCCATCGGTCGGCAGCTCAGCGCACTCAACCAAGGCGTGCACGTCGTCGTCGCCACCCCGGGCCGCGCGATCGACCACATCAAGCGCGGCACCCTGCCGCTCGACAGTGTGCAGATGGTGGTGCTCGATGAGGCCGACGAGATGCTCGACATGGGTTTCGCCGAAGACATCGAGACCATCCTCGAGTCGGTGCCGAAGACTCGCCAGACGGTGCTCTTCTCGGCCACCATGCCGCCGCGCATCGATGCGATCGCGAAGCGGCACCTGCGCGACCCGAAGCGGATCCGCGTCGGCGGCGGCCCGAGCAACCTGGCCAGCGCGCCGAAGATCCGCCAGACCGCGTACATCGTTCAGCGCTTCCACAAGGCGGCCGCTCTCGGGCGCATCCTCGACGTCGAGACGCCGACGGCGGCGATCGTGTTCTGCCGCACCCGCGACGAAGTCGATCAGCTCACCGAGACCATGAACGGTCGCGGCTATCGCGCCGAGGCGTTGCACGGCGGCATGAGCCAGGAGCAGCGCGACCGGGTGATGGGTCGTGTCCGCACCGGCACGGCCGAGTTGCTGATGGCCACCGATGTGGCAGCCCGCGGGCTCGACATCGACACGCTCACCCACGTCGTCAACTACGACGTGCCCTCGGCCCCCGAGGCGTACGTGCACCGCATCGGTCGCGTGGGTCGCGCCGGTCGCGAGGGCGTGGCGATCACGCTCGCCGAGCCACGCGAACAGCGCCTGCTCGACAACATCGAGCGGCTCACCAAGCAGAAGATCTCGATCGAGAAGGTCCCGTCGGTTGCCGACCTGCGCGCCAAGCAGATCGAGCTCACCACGTCGACGCTGCGCGAGTCGTTGATGGGCGACGACCTCGAGGACTACAACGCCGTGCTGCAGATCCTGCTCGAGGACTTCTCGCTCGAAGAGGTCGCCCTCGCCGCGGTGAAGCTCGTCCACATCGCGAGCGGTGCCACCGAGGACGAGCGCGAGATCCCCGATGCCTCCACGCCGCGCGAGCAGCGCCCCGACCGGCAGCGCACCGACAGCAAGGGCCGCACGTTCGACAAAGGCGCCCGCGATACCCGTGGCACGGGTCCCGTCGCCAAGATCTACATCGGGATGGGTCGCAAGCACGGCATGCGTCCCGGCGACGTGGTCGGCGCAGTGGCCAACGAGACCGGCCTTGCCGGCACGCAGATCGGTCCGATCCAGATCGCCGAGTTCTTCACCACGGTCGGCATCCCCGAAGCCTCGGTCGACCACGCGCTCGAGAAGCTCCGCAACGCCACGTTCAAGGGAAAGAAGACGACGGTGCGCCGCTTCGTCGAAGGCGGCCGCTGATTCCTACGACGCGGTGAGGTCCTTCGCGAGCCGCAGCTTGGCCACCGTGGCGGGCGCGGCGAGCGCGGCCATCGCGAGGTCGAAGTCGGGCAGCGCGTACACCGCCCCATCGTCGTTGATCATCACGTAGCGATCGAACGCCGCGAGGAAGGTGCGGTCGTGACTCACAGCGAGCACGGTGCCCTCGAAGCCATCGAGTGCCTGCTCGAGCGCCTCCGACGACTCGATGTCGAGGTTGTCGGTCGGCTCGTCGAGCAGCAACACGTTGTGCCCCTCGATCTCCAGGCAGAGGATCTCGAGACGGGCCTTCTGACCGCCCGACAGCGTCTGGAACTCCTGCCGAGCGTTGAGGCGCAGGCCGTACCTCGCGAGGGCCTGCATCGACTTCTCGTCGTCGAACACACGGTCACGAATGATCTCGAAGCAGGTGCGACCCTTCCAGTCGGGACGATCGTTGATCTGGGTGAACACGCCGATCGACGTACGCGGTCCGAACGTGATCGTCCCTTCGTCGGGCTGCGTCTCACCGGCCAACGCACGGAGGAGGTGGCTCTTGCCGGTGCCGTTAGGGCCGATCAGCCCGATCCGCTCACCGTGGTGGATCTCGTCGGAGAAGGGGAGGAACAGGTTGTCGATCGACACCTGCTCGAGCTTGGCGACACGCCGGGCGGCGTCGGCGCCGCGCAACCGCACCTTGATCTGCTGATCGGGCACGGGCGGGGGCGGCGGGCCCGCGGCGACGAACTTCTCCCAGCGCGTCTCGGCGGCGTTGGCCTTCGTGGCGTTCTTGAAGTTCTGCGCGGCGCGCTGCTTCATGATCTTCATGTGCTGGAACAGTCGGCGTTCTTCGTCGTTCCACCGCTTCAGGTCGTCGCCGAGCAACTCCTGGCGACGCGCGCGAGCCTCGGGGAACGTGGTGTACGACCCGCCGTGCACCCAGCAGCCCGCGCCTTCGATCACCACGATCTTGGTTGCCACGCGCTCGAGCAGCGTCCGGTCGTGACTCACCATCAGGATGGTTGACCGACTTGCGGCGATCTGTTCCTCGAGCCAGCCACGGGTGGGGATGTCGAGGTAGTTGTCGGGCTCGTCGAGGAGCAGCACGTCGGCACCGGAGGTGAGCAGTAGATCGAGCACGAGTCGCTTGCGCTCACCACCCGACAACTCCGACACGAGCCGGGTCGACACGTCGTCGATCGTCGACTTCACGCTGCGCTGTGCGGCGGCGGCCCAACGCATCTCCAGCTCGTAGCCGCCGAGGTCTCCCCAGTCGGACAGGGCAGCGGCGTAGCCCATGCCGTCGTCGGTGCCGTCGGCCAAGGCTCGCTCGGCCGCGACGAGGGCGCGTCCGGCCACCCGCAGTTGCGATGGCGCCACCTCGATGAGCATCTCGCGCAGCGTGTCGGTGGGACGTGACATGCCGACGTCCTGGGTCATCGACAGCACCGAGCCACCGATCGACGTGTCGCCGTCATCGGCATCGAGCTCGCCGCTGAGGATCCGGAGAATGGTCGACTTGCCCACGCCGTTCGCGCCCACCAGCGCCGCGTGCTCGCCAGGCGCGACCCCGAAGCTCACGTCGAAGAACAGCTGGTCGGCCCCAGGTGGTGCGTAGGCCAACTCCGACACGCTGATGCTGCTCACGTCCACGAGTGTGGCGTGCCGAGCGCCGCGCACCAACGGCCTCACGGGTCATACTGGGCGAATGGAGCCGCTCGGCGTTCCCGTGGTCGCCAAGCTGCGCGAGCAGGGTTTCGCTCACCGAACGGCTCCGATCCGGGAACGTCCACTGCGCTCACCTAACGTCGGCGAGCAAGACCAGGCCCGACCTGCACAGGGAGACGAACCATGAAGCTGTCGATGATGATCAACTACTCCGGAGGCTTCAAGGAGGCCGTCCAGCGCGTGGTCGACCTCGAGAAGGCCGGCCTCGATCAGGTGTGGGTCGCCGAGGCGTACAGCTTCGATGCGATCAGCCAGATCGGCTACCTCGCCGCGAAGACCGAGCGAGTGGAGATCGGGACGGGCATCGTCAACGTCTACAGCCGCACCGCGGCGCTGATGGCGATGACCGCTGCCGGCTGCGACTATGTGAGCGACGGCCGCTTCATCCTCGGCCTCGGTGCCTCCGGCCCGCAGGTGATCGAAGGCTTCCACGGTGTGCCGTACGAGAAGCCGATGGTGCGGATCAAGGAGTACATCGAGGCCTGCCGCATGATCTGGAAGCGGGAGGAGAAGTTCGAGTACCACGGCCAGACCGTGAACGTGCCGCTGCCGGCCGGTGAGGGCACGGGGCTCGGCAAGCCGCTGAAGATCATCAACCACCCGCTGCGCAGCGACATCCCGATCTGGTGGGCGAGCCTGAAGGACCGAAGCGTCGAGGCCACGGCCGAACTGGCCGACGGCTGGCTGCCGATCATGTTCATCCCCGAGAAGTACCACAACGTGTGGGGCCCGCAGCTGAAGGCCGGACTCGCGAAGCGCGACCCCTCGCGCAAGCCGCTCGACATCTCCGCTGGCGGCATGCTTGCCATCGACGAGAGCCTCACCGGCGATGCGCAGCAGAAGGTTCTCGACTTCGCTCGCCCCCACATGGCGCTGTACGTCGGTGGCATGGGTGCCCGCGGCAAGAACTTCTACAACGACATCGCGGTGGCCTACGGCTATGAGGAAGAGGCCGTCAACGTGCAAGACCTCTACCTCGAGGGCAAGAAGGACGAAGCCGCGGCTGCGCTGCCGGGCGAGTGGCTCGAGCTGTCCAACCTCGTCGGGCCGAAGAGCTACATCAAGGAGCGCGTCGCGGCGTTCAAGGAAGCCGGCGTCACGGTGCTGTCGGTGAACCCGATCGGCCCGAACGCGGTCGAGCAGGTCGAGATGCTGCGCGACATCGTCGACGGCGTCTGAGGTGGCGGGAGTCCTCATCACCGGCTGCAGCAGCGGCTTCGGTGAGTTGGCGGCGATCACCTTCGCCGACCATGGTCATCAGGTGGTGGCGTCGATGCGCACGCCCGGCAAGTCGGCGCTCATCGCCAGCCGGGCCGACATCGCTCAGGTGGCGCTCGATGTCACCGACCCAGCGAGCGTCGAGGCCGGCGTCGCCGCGGCGATCGAGGCGGTCGGCGGGCTCGACATTGTCGTCAACAACGCGGGTATCGAAGTGTTCGGCGCGGTTCACCTCCTCAGCGACGACGAGGTGATGCGTCAGCTCGACACGAACGTGCTCGGCGTCGTCCGTGTCGCTCGAGCCGTCGTGCCGCATCTGCTGTCACGAGGCGGCGGCACGATCGTGAACGTCGGCTCCGTCGCGGGCATCGTCGGTGCGCCGTACAGCGGTGTCTACGCGGCGAGCAAGCACGCGGTCGAGGCGCTCAGCGAGGCCATGCACTTCGAGCTCTCGCACCGAGGCGTCAAGGTCCGCGTCGTCGAGCCGGGCCAGTTCGCTACCGCGCTCGGTGCCAATGCGGTGCACGCCGCCGCGATGCCCGAGGGGTCGGACGAGTACGAGCGTTGGCAGCGCTACCGCGCGGCGCAGCGCACGTTGGTGAGTGGCGAGCCGAAGCCGGCCCAGGTCGTGGCCGACGCGATCTACGCGGCGGCCACGGAGGAGCCGGGTCGGCTGCGCCATCCCGTCGGCGACGATGCCGCGCTGATCGTCGGGACGAAGAGCTCGATGAGCTTCGAGGAGTTCGACGTCACGATGCGCGCGGTGCTCGACTGGAACGAGTGACCCGCCGCTGACGTACGGTCCGGGGATGACGTCGTACGGGGGCACAGTCGCAGCAGGGTGGGAGCCGGTCGAGGCCGCGTTCCGCGAGAACTTCGATGCGGAGGGAGCGGAAGAGGTCGGCGCTGCCGTCGCGATCTTCCATCGCGGCGAGCAGGTGGTCGACCTGTGGGGCGGCACCCGCACCGCACCGGACGGCGGCGAGGTGCCGTATGACGATTCCACGCTGCAGCTGGTGTTCTCCACCACCAAGGGCGTCACCGCGGTCGCCGTCGCGATGTGCGCGCAGCGCGGCCTCATCGATTACCACGAGAAGGTCGCCACCTACTGGCCGGAGTTCGCCGCACATGGCAAGGGTGACGCGACGGTGGCGCAGTTGCTCAGCCACCAGTGCGGACTGTTCTCCGTCGATGGCCCGATCACACTCGAGGAAGCGCTCGACTGGGACACGGTGACGTCTCGCCTGGCCGATACTGCGCCGGGCTGGCCGATCGGCAGCGGGCACGGCTACCACGCGCTCACCTACGGCTGGCTCGCTGGCGAGCTGATTCGCCGCACCGACGGTCGCACGCCCGGTGAGTTCGTGCGCGACGAGATCAGCGGCCCGCTCGGCATCGACCTGTGGATCGGTCTCCCCGAGTCGGAGGAGCATCGGGTCGCGCCGCTGGTCGGTCGGCCGCTCACCACCGAAGCTTCCGACCCAGCGATCAAGGCGATGCTCGAGCAGTTCATCGGCCCCGACACGCGGGGCGGTCGTGCCCTCTCGCTGAACGGTGCCTTCTCGGTGGAGGGTGCGTTCAACCGCCGCGATGTGCACGCCGCGCAGATCCCCGCAGCGAACGGCATCACCAACGCGACCGCGCTCGCGACGATGTACGCCGCGACGCTCCAGCCGATCAACGGTGTGCAACTCCTCGACGATGAGGTCCGGGATGTTGCCCGCACCACGCTTACGCCGTCGGGCGAGGCCGACCTCTGCCTCATCATGCCCACCACCTTCGGGATGGGTTTCATGACCCACGGTCAGTTCACCCCGTTCGGCGGGCCAGGTTCGTACGGCCACCCCGGAGCCGGTGGCTCCGAGGCGTTCGCACTCCCCGAGCGCGACCTCGCCTTCGCCTACGTGATGAGCAAGATGTCGTCGAACCTGTCGGGCGACGTGCGGGCGCGTCGCCTCATCGACGCCGCAACGTCGGTCGTCGACGGCCTCTGATCGGAGCGAAGGTCCGACCTTTGCCGTGATCCGGTTGCATGCCGCCACCCCGCGCCAAAGGTCCGACCGCTGCCGTGCCGATTGGTCGCTATGAGCGCAGGGCATCCCCGCTGCGACGGGGCTGAGCCAGAGCAGGTACGAGCAGGAAGAGCCCTCCAAGCGGCACGACGAACCCATTGATCGAGAAGCTGATCAGCCCGATGAGGAGCGTGACCCACCAACGATCGTGGACGACCTTCCGACGCATCGCAAGGACGACACCCACAACCGCGACGAGAATCAGGGCTGCCTGAAGGATCGACCGCATTGCCGCAAGATACTCGCCCGGAGGCAGCCGGCTTCGCCCCGATGCAGGAGCCAGCCCGTCGCTGCCGCTCGTTGTTCCGTGCCCCTTGCGTTTCCCGCTGCGAGGGCGCCGAGGGTCGGATGGCAGGCTGATCGTCATGGAGCGGCAGATCGATCTCGTAGGTCAAGGCACGTGGACGACGGGGCACCCGTGGGAGCAGTACGCGTGGCTGCGCGCCAACGATCCGGTGCACTGGCACGAGGAGGACGACGGCCCCGGGTTCTGGGCGATCACGAAGTACGACGACATCCGCACCGTCAGCCGTCAGCCCGGCAACTTCAGCTCGTACGAGCGCGGCACCATGCTCTACGAACCCGACGAGATGGGGCTCGCCGCCGCTCGTCAGATGATGCTCAACATGGACCCGCCGCAGCACGACCGGTTCAAGTTGCTGGTGAGCCGCGGGTTCACGCCGCGCAACTCGCAGCTGCTCGCCGGTCGGATCGACGAGTTGTCGACGGAGATCATCGACGACGTCATCGCGAAGGTTCGTGACGGCGGCGATTGTGACTTCGTCACCGACATCGCTGGTCGTCTCCCCTCGGCGCTGATCGCCGAGCTGATGGGCATCCCGCGTGCCGACGGTGAGCGTCTCTACGAGCTCACCGAGTTGATGCACACCACCGACGACTCCGTCGCGTCGCCCGAGCAGCGCGGCATGGCTGTGTTCGAGATGCTCACCTATGCGCAGCAGGTCGCCGAGCGTAAGCGCGCCGACCCGGGTGACGACATCGCATCGGCGCTCGCGCAGGCCGAGGTCGACGGCGACCGGCTCACCGACGGCGAGCTGCAGTGGTTCTTCCTCCTGCTCGTGAACGCGGGCGGCGACACCACGCGCAACCTGCTCGCTGCGGGGCTGCAGGCGCTGTTCGACCACCCGGGCGAGCGGGCACGGCTGGCTGCGGACCCCGACGCGCTGGTGCCCACCGCGGTGGAGGAGATGCTGCGGTTCACCACGCCGGTGGTCCACTTCCGTCGGACGGTGATGCACCCCGTCACGATGCGCGGCAAGGAACTCGCTGCCGGCGACAAGGTGATGGTGTTCTACGGCTCGGCGAATCGCGACGAGGACGTCTTCGCCGAGCCCGACCGCTTCGACGTCGGTCGCAATCCCAACCCGCACATGGCTTTCGGCGGCGGTGGCCCGCACCTCTGCCTCGGTATGCACGTGGCCCGCATCGAGCTCCAGTCGATGCTGCGCGAGATCGTGACTCGCCTGCCCGACATCGCGCCAGCCGGGCCGGTCGTGCCGATGGCGTCGAACTTCATCGCAGGCATCCACTCGATGCCGGTGACGTTCAGCGCGTGATCAACCGTCGATGAGCGCCGCCAACTTCGGCGGGGCGATCACGCGATACGCATCGGTGACGATGGCGCGGATCTCGTCCCAGTCGATGTCGGCGACGTCGAGGTAGACGCCGAGCCATCCGCGGGTGCCGACGTAGGGCGGGCGGAAGAACCGCTCGGGCTCGCTCTCCACCTGCTCGGCCTGCACGCCGACCGGCGCCGCGCACCAGAAGCCGACGCGGTCGTCGTGGTGATGGTCCGACATCATCACGAAGCTCTTCTTGTCCTTCACGAACCAGGTGGGCTCGCCGTGGCTGAGCCGCTCGGTCACCTCGGGCAAGCTCATCGTGATCGTGCGAAGCCGGTCGACGAGTGCCGGGTCGGAGGGGCGCGCAATCACCGTGACATCCTCGCGCGATCGCTGCTCAGCGCTGAGCGTGGGCGGCGAGCACGCGAGCGATCACGCTCGTGAGCCGCCGGGCGGTGGGCACGTGGAGGTATTCGTTCGGACCGTGCGCATTGGTGCCGGGGCCGAGCACACCGGTGATGACGAACTGCGCTTCGGGGAACCGTTCGCCGAGCATGCCCATGAACGGGATCGTGCCACCTTCGCCGAACGCTCGCGCCGGATTGCCGAACTCCTCCATGGACGCGTCGTCGAGTGCGTTCGCGAGCCACGGCGCCAGCTCCGGCGCGTTCCATCCGGGTGCGCCGTGCGCATGGCGCAGCGTGACCGTGCTGCCGTGGGGCGGGTCGGTGGTGAGCGCACGCTCCACGGCCGCCAATGCCAGGTCGGGGTCCGTCGTCGGCGGCAGGCGGAAGCTGAGTGTGAACGACGTGTGCGGTCGCAAGACGTTGCCGGCGACCTCTACCGGCGGCAGGCCGGAGACGCCGGTGACGCTGAGCGTCGGCCGCCAAGTACGCGCCAGCAGTTGCTCGGCCGGGTCGTCGACCATCGGCCGGGTGCCCTCCGCCCACGGGAAGTCGCCCTCGATCGGGAACTTCGCAGCCGTCGCTTCAGCCTCCGCCACACGACCTGCGGGGATGTCGGCGTGCAGCTCGGGCAGGAGGATGCGACCGGTGGCGCTGTCCTCGATCCGGTCGAGCAGGTGGCGGACGATGCGGAACGACGACGGCACCACGCCGCTCGCCTCGCCGGAGTGCACGCCCTCGGTGAGGACGTCGACCCGCAGCTCGGCCGAGACCATCCCGCGGAGCGATGTGGTGGTCCACACCCGCTCGTAGTCGAGGCAACCCGAGTCGAGGCAGATCACGAGGCTCGGCGTGCCGAGGCGATCGGCAAGCGCCTCGATGTGTGCGGGCAGGTCGACGCTGCCACTCTCCTCGCTCGCCTCGATCAGCACGACGCATCGGTTGTGGGGGAGTCCCGCAGCCTGCGCGGCCTCGATCGCGAGCACCGAGGCGAAGGCGGAGTAGCCGTCATCGGCGCCGCCACGGCCGTAGAGGCGGTCGCCTTCGAGCACCGGCGTCCACGGGCCGAGGCCCTCGCGCCACCCGGTCATCTCGGGTTGCTTGTCGAGGTGTCCGTAGAGCAGCGCCGGATCGTCGTCGGAGCCGCCACCGAACGCGGGGATGTCGATCACGATGAGGGGCGTTCGATCGGCGAGCTCGTGCACGTCGAGGGTGAGGCCGGCCACGGCGCGGGCGGCGCACCACTCGCTCACCAACGTGACGGCGCGGCGCATGTGGCCGTGCTCGTCCCACTGCGGGTCGAACGCAACCGACACGTTAGGGATCGCGATGTAGTCGTGCAGGACGGGCAGGATCTCGTCGTCCCACACCCGGTCGACGTGCTCAGCGATGCTCATCGTCGCTGGCTATCGGCGGACCGAGGTGATCCGGTCGATGGTCCGCTCGGCCTCAGCCATCATCTCGCGAACGAGGTCACCTGCGGGGATGAGGCTGGTGATCGCACCGACGCCCTGACCGGCGGGCATGAACTCCTTGTTCACCTCCACCTCGGTGCCCGACGGGAACCCGAGGTGGTTGACGCCGGCGTTGGCCGAGAAGCCTGCCTGTTGCGGGAAGGGGAGGAGCTCGTCGGGGTGCGCTTCGTAGTGGTTCGTCCAGTCGTTGCGCACGACGCGGCAGGTCTTGCCGGTGTACGAACGGCTGATGACGGTGCCGTCCTCGGGGAGGGCGACGAGCGCTTCCTTGTAGCCGTTCACGGCGCGGGCCTCGGGTGTGGCGATGAAGCGTGTGCCGATCCAGACGCCGTCGGCGCCGAGTGCGAGGGAGGCTGCAAGTCCACGGCCGTCGAACAGGCCGCCAGCCGCGACGACCGGCACCTTGTCGCCCACGGCGTCGACCACCTGCGGAATGAGTGCGATCGTGGCGACCGTGCCGGTGTGGCCGCCGCCTTCGGTGCCCTGCGCGACGACGAAGTCGACACCGCTCCCGACCGCGCTGACCGCGTGGCGAACCTTGCCGCACATGCTGCCGACGAGCACGTTGTGCGAGTGGAGCAGATCGATCA
>JBMOFX010000048.1:0-13884 GCA_049318665.1 Ilumatobacteraceae bacterium
ATCGCTGTCCTCGAGCCGATTCAGCGCCGCTACCGCGAGCTCATCGACGATCGGGGCGAGCTCGCCCGCCTCCTCCACATCGGCGCCGACAAGGCCGGCGCCGTCGCACAGACCACCCTCCGCCGCGCCTACGACCACCTCGGCCTCCTCCCCCGCTAACACCCGAGTCGCTGGCGTCCGACCGAGTCCAGGGCGTCCGACCGAGTCCCGGGTGCACGCCCGAGTCGCTGAGGTCGCGACGGGTGCACCGGAACCCTCGGTCGGAACGGGTCAGATGTCGTCGGCGAGGAGCAGGTCGGCGAGCGCCGGCCCTTCCCCCCGCACGAGGGCAACGGTGACCGGGTCGGAACCCTCCCGCTCGAGTAGCTCGGCGCCAAGCCGCTCGTGGTCGTGATACAGCCGGAACCGCTTCGTTCGTGGTCCGACCACCGTGGCGACGACACGGGAGAAGGTCCCGAGACCTGACACGACCTTGCCGACATCGTGCAGCAGCGCCCCCGCGACCTCCGCTCGACTCGCATCCGGCCGTCGCAGCACGAAACGGCGCGCCACCTCGACGGCGTGCCGACGATCGGCCGCCGACATCACCACCCACTGATCCACCTCAGCCGGCTGGAGGAACGAACGCGCCCAGGTGTCGTCCGCCGCGGGTGGAGGCACCGACGAGAGGGAACCCCGAAACCGTCGAACAAGATGGCCGACGCCGCTCACGATCGCCTCGCCCGTGGATGCGCCGACCGGTAGGCCTCGACGAGGCGCTCCTGGCTGACCTTGGTGTAGAGCTGTGTGGTCGACACCGAGGCATGACCGAGCAGCTCCTGCACGATCCGCAAGTCTGCGCCATGGTCGAGTAGGTGCGTCGCGCACGAATGGCGCAGCACGTGCGGCGACAGCCGCTCCGACGCGATCCCCGCACGCTGCCCGTGTTGCTTCACCACCGCCCACGCGAGCTGGCGTGTGAGCCGCCCGCCGCGCTGGTTGAGGAACAATGCCGTGCTGTCGTCGCGGCGCGCCCACCGATCGGGCACGAGCATGGGGCGGCCGCCCTCGTCGAGCCACGCCTCGAGCGAGGCCAGCGCATTTCGCCCAAATGGCACGAGCCGTTCCTTTGCGCCCTTGCCGAACAGGCGCGCCACGCGGTGGTCGAGGTCGACGTCGCTGATCGACAGCCCGCACACCTCGCTGATGCGTGCTCCCGTTGCGTAGAGAAACTCGAGCATGGCGCGGTCGCGCCGCGCCACGGGGTCGTCACCCAAGACCGCCTCGATCAGGCTGACGACCTCCGCCTCGTCGAGCGGCTTCGGAATCCCCGACGGCACCCGCACACCCTCGATCTCCGCCGTCGGGTCATCCGGCCGAACCCCCTCCTCGACCAGGAACCGGTGCAACATGCGGATCGCGGCGAGCTGCCGGGCGACACTCGACGGAGCCGCGGCCGCCCGACGTTGTCCGACAAACGCGTCGACGGTGGCCGCGTCGACCGACATCAACGAGTGCGAACCCGAGCGAAGCCACGACGCGTAACTCGTCAGATCGCGCCGATAGGCGTCGAGCGTGTTCTGCGACCGACCTCGTTCCGTCAACATCCACGACAGGAACGACTCGACCTCGATCGGGATCAGGTCGATGTCGACCGCCGTCGTCGGACGCGCACTCACGCCGTGACGCCGTCGCCCCGGCGCAGTTCACGATCGACCAGCAACAGACCGATCACGGACTTCGCGTCGGCGATCTCTCCCCGCACGACCATGTCGACCGCCTCCGCCAGTGGCACATGCACGACGTCGGAATGGTCTTCCTCTGGGCCATGGGTCTCACGCCCCACGGGTTCGAGATCCGTTGCCACATAGAGGTACAGAATCGAATCGGTCATCCCGGCCGACGGATAGAGATCGGTCAGATGACGCAGCGTCCCCGCGCGCAGACCCACCTCCTCGACGAGCTCTCGCGCAGCCGTGACCTCTGTCGGCTCCCCGGGGACGTCTCGCATGCCGGCCGGAATCTCGAGCACCAGGCGTTCGAACGCCGGCCGATACTGCCTCACCATCACCACCGATGCGTTGCCCTCGGGATCGAACAGCAAGGGCACCGCAGCGACTGCGCCGGGCGAACGCACGAGGTCCCGGCGGAACGAACTCCCATCGGGGGCCTCGAAGTCCGCCTGGACCACGTGCCACAGGTAGCCCTGATGGACCACGCGTTCACCGATGCGCCGGAACTCGCTCATCGGCTCACGGTACCGGTCAGGCCACGGAGGGAGTGATCTTCTCGTCCACCGCGAACAGCTGCGGCGCCTTCGCCTCGTGACGGGCAAGCGCCGCCGCGACCAACTCGCGAAACAGTGGATGCGGACGATCCGGACGACTCTTGAACTCAGGGTGTGCTTGCGTCGCCACCCAGAACGGGTGATCGTCGAGCTCGACGAACTCGACGAGCCGACGATCGGGCGACAGCCCGCTGCACCGCAGCCCCGCTGCCTCGAGGCGTGGCTTGAGCTGCGCATTGAGCTCGTACCGGTGACGGTGCCGCTCGCTCACCACCGGCTCGCCATAGGCCTGGTGTACCCGCGTCCCCTGCTCGAGGATCGCGTAGAACGCGCCGAGTCGCTGGGTGCCGCCCTTTTCGCTCACGTCGCGCTGGTCGTGCATGAGATCGATCACCGGGTGCGGAGTGTCGCGATCCATCTCGGTCGAATTCGCGCCGACCAGACCCATCACGTTGCGTGCGAAGTCGACCGTCATCGCCTGAAGGCCGAGGCAGATGCCCAGGCACGGGATGTCGTGCTCCCTCGCGTACCCGGCAGCTGCGATCTTGCCTTCGAACCCGCGCTCGCCGAAACCGCCCGGGATCAGGATGCCATCGAGGTCGGCGAGCCTGCCGGCAGCGAGCAGCCCTTCAACGTCCTCCGCCTGGATCCAGTCGATCTCGACCTTCGCCCCGTGGTGGAATCCCGCGTGCTTGAGGCTCTCGACCACCGACAGGTACGCGTCCTGGAGCTGCACGTACTTCCCGATCAACCCGATCTTCACCGGCCTCACCGAGGACTCGACCTTGTGGACGAGTTCCTCCCACGGTGACAGATCGAGCGGCGCATCGACCCGGAGCACCTCGAGCACGACGTCGTCGAGGCCCTCGTTGTGCAGGATGAGTGGCAGCTCGTAGATGTTGCCGGCGTCGGCCGCATTGATGACCGCCTGCTCGTCGACGTCGCACAGGTTGGAGATCTTGCGCTTCAGGTTGTCGCTCAACGGCTCCTCGCTCCGACACACGATCACATCGGGCTGGATGCCGCGGCTGCGGAGCTCGGTGACCGAGTGCTGTGTGGGCTTGGTCTTCTGCTCGCCGCTCGGCCCGATGAAGGGCACCAGGGTGACGTGGATGTAGCAGACGTTGTCGCGGCCGGCTTCTTTGCGGAACTGGCGGATCGCTTCGAGGAACGGCAGGATCTCGATGTCGCCGACCGTGCCACCGACCTCGGTGATCACGACGTCGACATCGTCGGTCGCCAGGCGCTTGATGCGACGCTTGATCTCATCGGTGATGTGCGGAATCACCTGGACCGTCTGGCCGAGGTAGTCACCACGGCGCTCGGCCGCCAGCACCGCCTGGTAGATCGACCCCGTGGTCGCGTTGGAGTTCCGGCTCAGGTTCTCGTCGATGAACCGCTCGTAATGGCCGAGATCGAGGTCGGTCTCGCCACCATCATCGGTGACGAACACTTCGCCGTGCTCGAACGGGTTCATCGTGCCGGGGTCGACGTTGATGTACGGATCGAGCTTCTGCATCGTCACCCGCAACCCGCGCAACTTCAACAGCCGACCGAGTGAGGACCCCGTCAGGCCTTTGCCGAGGGAGCTGGCAACGCCTCCGGTCACGAAAATGTGCTTGGGCATCTGACCAACCTCCGTCTCAGGCGCACTGACAACGGGAGCACACCGTATCGCGGGTACACCCCCGCGCCAGCGATGCAGGCGAACCGTTCATCACCGACGACGTTCCGGCAGGGTGCCGAGGCGATCGATCCAGCGCAGCGGCGGTGTCGTGTCGATGACAGCACTGAAACTGACTCGCTCGCTGACGATATTGAGTGCCACGACGACGGCAAGGGCGACCCATTCTCCCGTGGCGCCGAGCGAGACCACGAGGCCGAACCCCACCGCAGCGCCCAGCGCATTGGCACCCGTGTCACCGAGCATCATCTCCTCACGCAGATCCACCATCAGCAACCCGGCCCCCGCACCGAGCGCGACCAGCGGTCCCGTGAGCATCCAACCATCGGCTCCGAGCGCCACGAGGATCACTGCACCGAGCACACCTACCTTCACCACGCGGCCCGGCGCGCGATCGAACAGGTTGGCGAGATTCGCTGCCGCTGCGATCAGGAGACCGCCGCGGATCGTCGATGTGAATCCGTCGCCGGATGCGAAGAGCAGTCCCACGAGGACCCCTCCCACCAACTTCACCAGCCCACTCGTCACCGTTCCGTGGCGCAGCGCACCGAGGTGGCCGCGAAAGCCCTTGGTCGTGGTGCTGCCCACCAGGTCGTCGAACATGCCGAGCAGCGCGAACGCCATCACCAGCAGTGCGACAGCGGGCATCGTCGAGAGTTGCGAGCCGTCGATACGGGGGTCGCGCCCCGTTCCGTTCAGCGTCGAGAAGGTACTCGCCACGACCAGGACGGCGAGGACCATGACGATGCCACCGGCCACGGGCAGCGGTGCGCCGCGATAGTTGGTTCTCGCGAGCACGCTCGACGAGCGCAACGAGTCGGCCATCGCCCGCCACAGCACCCACGACGTAGCCGCCCCCGCAGCGAATGAAACAGCAACAGCAGCCACGTTGCTCATCCCCGCTCTCGCACCACTCGCGGCACGAGCATCGCGATGAGCCACGGCACCCCGACAGTGATCATCGCTGCCGGCACCGCGATGCCGCTGTCGTTGAGCACGAAGCCGAGGACGCCCACCGTGGCGAAGCCTCGCACGAAGATGGGCACCGACTCGTGATCTGCCAGCGCCCCTCGGAACGCCGCTCGGCGACGCCAGGCGAGGACACCCGCGGCCACGAAAATCGTGAAGAGCAGCACCGGCCAGGCGCTCGCCGTCAGGATCTCGAGGTTGCCCTGCAGCTTGCGCCGCAGCACACGTCCGCCGTCACCGTCGAGGAGGTCGCGGAGGAATCGTCCGAGGTGCGTCCGCTCGCTTGCTGGGCGTTGGAGGTCGATGACAGCCAGTCCTGCAACCAGCACGAACGCGCTGACGACCGACCCGAGCATCCATCGCCACGACACGCGGCGACCCGCGACGAGGAGCACCACCAACACCAATGTCGGCGCGAGCGCGAGCGTGCCACCGACGTCGCTGCCGAATGCTGGTGCTGCGACGATCACGAGCGACACGAGCATCGCCCACGCCGCCCACACCACCGCAGTTCGACGCGCCAGCCGCTCGATCGGTGCACATGCAACAACGAGGGCCGCTGCCGCGAACAGCCCGAACGCGAGGTTGCCGAATCCCTGGAACCGACCGGCGATGGTGGGGGTATACCCGAACGGAGTGTTGATTTGTAGCCGACCGCCGGTGGCCACGTCGACGACGAGCATCACCCACAGCAACGCGCCGAGCGCGCTGCCGGCGGCTCCGTCACCGAACCGTGCGAGCGTGCTCGACGCCACTGCGCCGACACACATCGCCGTCGCTACGAGCAGCACGACGTAGGCACCGAGCGGCACGCGGTGGTAGGCGGTGAGACCCGACAGGAACACCACGGTCGGAAAGGCGGCGGCCACCGGTGCGAGCATCCGCGCGACACGGTCACGCTGCCCGATCGCCGCCATGCCCGCAAGGGTCACGAGCGTCACGAGCACCGCACTGACGGGGCCGACGGCTCGATCACGGAAACGAACGCGAGCTGCGAGGTCTGCCAGATGCTCCACGCGCTCGGTCGACGACGCAGCGCTGCCGTCGACGGGCGCCATCACCGTGCCGTTCATCGACGACGGCTGGTCGACACCGAGCACGGCGAGCGCCGTCGGCGCGATATCCGAAAGGGTCACGTAGTCCGCGCGCCGCGTCGTCGGACTCGTGAGCGCCACCGACCCGGTGTCATCCGACCCGGTGTCATCCGACCCGCGCACAGCAGCGACGGTCACCTCAGCACGGGCCAACGGCGCGGCGGGCGCCACGAGGAGCACCGTGGCGTTCCCAGGGAGCGACAGTGCGGCGAGTTGACGATCCATCGCGGCGATCGCGTCCCGACGTTCCGTCGCAACATCGGTTGCCTCGAGACCACCGAGCTCGATCAGCGTGACCCCTTGCCCGACCTCCGTTGGAATCGTGGTGTCGTACTCATCGACGCAACCGTCGACGTCCATCAGCGCCGCGATGGCAGCGGGTGAGCCGTGCACTGCCGTCGGAACACCAGCGCGCCGCAGCGCGCTCCCGAGCGCGCCTGGCTCCGCTCCCGTGAGCTCGCGAGCCGCAGAGTCGCGACCCGATTCGACGAGCGATGGCACGCACCGTCCATCGACCACTTCGATCGGGCGATCGTCGGGCTCGATGCGGTTGCCGGCACCGAGCGTGAGGTAGCCCTCAGCCGGGGAGGTCGTCGGCCCGACCGCTCGCACGCTGAGCAGACCTGTCGCTCCGAGGAGCTCGTCGAGGGACGGGGTGCTCGTCGCGGCGAGGTCCTCCCACCGCAATCCGGGCACGCTCACGATCACCACGCTGCCCGACCGTGCAAACGGCGTGGTCGACGGACCCGACGAGCCGAGCAACCCCCAGATCCCCAACGCCGCCGCCGAGACGAGCGCGAGCACCGCGAGGAAGCGTGTGCGGTCAGCCACCGACAGCCCCTCGCCGGCGGAGGGCTCGCACATCGACACCTGCCAGCGGACCGATGAGTGCTACGAACACGAGCACACCGACAGTCCCCGCCACCAAGATCGCGGCGGCCTCGTCGATTCGTGCGGTCCCGAACGGCCGTTGCACGATGAGCATCGCTGCGGCGGCGACCGCGGCCGCGACACCCGATCCGATCGTCAACCGCCCGACAGCCGACCACGTTGGCGCACCGGTCACACGTCGGGCACGCGCGGTGAGCAATGCAGCGGAGATCGTCTGGGTGGCGCCGTACCCGAGCGCGAGCGCAGCCGCTCGGTCGGCGCGCGGCATCACTGCCGTCGCCGCGGCCATGATGGCGACACCTCCGGCGGCAGCCACCGTGATGAGGATCGCAGCCTGCTGCACATCACCGATGCTGAACAGCACTCGGGTCATGAGGAATGCCATCCCGTACCCGAGCAACCCGGCGCCGAACCACGCCATGGCGTGTGCGATCGGCGCGTAGCCCTGACTCGCCGCTTGTCCGAACGATCCCACGAGGCGCGCCGCGGGCCACGAGAGCGCCGCCATTCCGGCCCCCGCCAGTGCGAGCAGCGGCACGATCGTGCGCGCCGATCGTTCGATGAGCAAACCGGTGTCGGCCACGTTCCCTCGCTGCCACGAGTCCGCAACGCGGGGCGCCACCGCCGTTGCGACGGGCACCGCAATCAGCGCGTGCGGCAGGACGAAGAACGCAAAGGCAAACATGAACACCGCGACGCCGCCCTCGACGCCGAAGCCGAACAGCACGGCCGCTCCGGTCGGCACCAGTGTCCCCACCACCGAGAGCATCGCCCACCCGACCGAGCCGCGCAGAGCCTCCACCGCGGGGTTCTCGAGGTCCCATCGCGGCCCCCACTTGATTCCCTGCGCGCGCAGCACGATGCCCGGCACCGCCGTGAACGCGATGACGCCCAGCGTCGTGCCGCCTGCCAGCAGCGCGAATTGCCATTCGTCGAGGTCGAGCGAGGCGCGCTCCCCCGCGCGGCTCGCCCGATACAGCAGGTAACACGTGATGACGACGAGGTTGTTGACGGCAGGCGCCAGCGCTGCCGCGGCGAATCGACGTCGAGCAGCGAGCGCCGCGGTGGCCACCAAGCCGATGCCGTAGAAGATGATCTGCGGGATGAACACGAGCAGCATCGGCTGCATCACGCGCAGCTTGTCGGCTGCGACCGTTGGGTCGTGGTCGAGCGAACTGAGCCCTCGTGCGATCAGCGGCGACATGAGCATGACGACGGCGGCAATGGCGGCGAGTACCGCGGTGAGCACGGCCACGACCGCACCGGCACTCCGACCGAGCTCGTCATCGCTGATGCGACGTGCGGCTACGAACGACGGAACGAGGACCGCCTGTACCACCCCGCCGGCAACGAGTTCGAAGATCAGGTTCGGGACGAGGTTGGCGGCGCTGTAGGTGTCGCCGAGCACGCCGGTGCTGAGGACCGCCGCAGCCACGATCACGCGGACGAGCCCGGTCATCCGCGAGAACAGCGTGCAGACGGTGACGATCAACGCGTCCCGCCCGAATCGCGAGTCGACCTCGGCCGCGTCGACGATCGCCGGGACGGCGTCGGTCACGGTGTGCGTGGTGGGATCGCCCGATCCGCACCCTCCCGGAAGCCGTAGTGGCTGACCGTTCCGCGATCGGCCGCCTCCAGCCCGAGAACCGTCGCGACCCAACCGAGGAACGTCTCGGCGTTGTCGACGGTGGTGACTTCGTCTCGGAGCCGGCCGTCGTTGCGGATCGACACCACGAACGACGGCGTGGTCTTGTCGTTGCCCTGCACGATTCGGCCGACCTCGGCAACGAGCGTGGTGATCGCAGCGGCCTTGGGGTCGCTGATCTCCACGAGGCCGTTCAGCACCGGAGCCGGGTCGTTGGCGAGGTTCCGATCGGTGAGCACCACGACGTCCAGTCGTTCGACGACAACTGCGGTGCCGTTCAGGTTCAACAGGTCCACCAGGCCGGCATCCTCGAGATCGCCGAACGAGTCACGAATCACCAGGTCGGTTCGCTGTGGGCGGATGGTGTCGAGCTCAGTCGACACCTCCGTCAGCAAGTCGGCGAGCAGGCGCCCAAAGGCGACAGCAGGCTCCACGTCTGCGGGGGGCGTCGCAGCGAGCGAATCGCTCACCCGCACCGACTGGTCCGGGTCGAACACCACCGGGTCGACGCGCACCTCACCCAGGAAGATCGCCGCGCTCGCGTTGAACGAGCGGGTCATGCCGGCCACAACGTCGTTGTCGACGTCGCCCGCGACGACGAGGAGCACGGAGGAGCCGGCGAGGTGGCCGTCGAGGAGCTGCGCTGGTCCATCGACCGCCCAGTCGTCGAGCTGCGCCAGCTCGGCCGCGAGCACGTCGTTCTCGGCGCGCTCACTCTCGATCGTGGCCTCAGCGCTCTCCAGTCGAGCACGAGTGCTGTCGAGCAGCGGGCCGCGCACGACGGTCGACCCAGCTGCGATACCGACGGCGAGCGCGACGAACACCGCCACCAGACTGAAGATGTGCTGTCGCAGACTGATCACCGGCTACCACCCGATCCTGGCTCGAAGCCACAACCAGAGGCTTCGGAACCACAGCCGTACCGGTTCGCTGACAGCAACGACGAGCACGAGCGACGACAGCATGGCCGCTGCGAACAACGCGATGTCGCGACCCTTCACCACCGGGCGGTACAGATTGTTCACACCCTTGGCATCGATCAGGATCCGCCCGACTTTCAGCCGAACGAGAAAAGTCGACGCCATGCCTTGCCGGCCCTTGTCGAGGAAGTCCTCCATCGAGTTGTGCGTCCCGACCGCGACGATCAACTCCGTTCCACGCTCGTAGGCGAGCAGCATCGCAATGTCCTCGCTCGTGCCTGGACTCTCGAACAGCAACGGCTGGAGACCCATCCGGAGGATCCGCTCGGCACCGGGGGCTCGGCCTCCGGCGTAGGCATGCACGATCAGTTCCGCACCGGAGCGCAGCGTCGACTCGCTCACGGAGTCCATGTCGCCAATGATGATGTCGGGCTTCAGCCCGAGACCGATGAGAGCGTCGGCCCCGCCGTCCACGCCGATCAACACGGGCCGCATCTCGCGGATGTACCCGGAGCGATGGAGCGCGGCGAGGTCCTCGCGATAGTCGATGCCGCGCACGACGATCAGGGTCTGTCGACCGTGGAAGTTGACGGTCGACGGTGGGAGGTCGGGATCGTCGGTTGCGAGGTGCCGCTCGCGCCGGAGGTACTCGAGCGTGTTCGCTGCGAACATCTCGAGTTGCTCACCGACCCGGCTTCTCGATTCGGCCAGGCGTTCCAGCAACTCCGCCTCGGTCGGACGATGACCGGTGGCGACGTGGTCCTGCCCGATCAGGAGTCGCTCACCGACGATCGTGACGACCTCCCCTTCGGCGATGCGATCGAGCACCTCGACGCCGACGTCGTCGAGCAGCACTGCGCCGCTCTGCACCAGATGCAACGGACCGAGGTTCGGATACCGGCCCGAGAACGACGCAACGGCGTTCACCACCGCGACCACGCCGGCGTCGACCAGGGCATCGACGGCAACCAGGTCGACGTCCGAGTGGTTGATGACGGCGATCTCACCCGGTTCGAGTCGCTTGACGAGGTCCTTGGTACGACGATCTGCCCGCGCGCGAGCGGTCACTGCGCTGGAGGCATCAGTGGGGGCGGTCATCAGTGACCTCGCCGAGCGCGACGTTGCGCGAGCAGCTCGGCGGCATGCTCTCGCGCCGCGTCTGATTCGGGGGTGCCCGACAGCATGCGGGCGATCTCGACGACGCGTTGATCGTCCGCCATGTGGCTCGCGGTGGCCGAGGTAGATCCGTCGACGACGGTCTTGCTCACCCTGATCTGATGGTCAGCGAGCGCGGCGACCTGTGCGAGGTGGGTGACAACGACCACCTGGTGGCGCTCTCCGAGATCAGCCAGTGCCCGGCCGACTGCCGTCGCCGCAGTGCCTCCGATGCCGGCGTCGACCTCGTCGAACACGAGTGTGCCCGGCGCTTCGAGGAGCACGAGGCGGAGCGCAAGCATCGAACGTGCGAGCTCGCCACCCGACGCGACCTTCGCGAGCGGCAACGGCGGCGATCCCGGATTCGCTGCCAGCAGGAACGTGACGTCGTCACCCGGGTCGTGGTCGCCGACGGTGACCACCACGTCGGCAGCCACCATTGCCAGCTCGTGCAGCCGTGCGGCCACGGCTCGACCAAGCGCGTCGGCCGCCGCTCGACGCGTGGCACCGACGACCGACGCGGCGGTGCGCTCGGCTCCGAGGGCCGCCACGCGCTCGCGTTCGAGGCGCTCGACCGTTGTGTCGTAGCCCTCCAGTTCGTCGAGCCGTTCGCGCGCCTCACGTGCGAACTCGATCACGTCGTGCAGTGAGTCGCCGTACTTGCGGCGAAGGTTGCGGAGGAGCTGCCGACGCTCGACGATCGCAGCCAGCTGCGCTGGGTCGTCGTCGATCGACTCTGCACGGCGTCGGAGTTCGTCCGCGATGTCGGCCACCTCCGCGTGGACTCCACGAAGGCGTTCCGCAAGGTCGGAGAACGGCCCATGGCTCGCCAGCCCTGTGATCGCCGCCACGATCGCATCGCCGGCCGCATCATCCGCGGTGAGCGCCTCGATCGCCGCACCGGCAGCATCACGATGCGCCTGCGCTCCGGCGAGGAGATCCTCCCCCCGCGCGAGTTCGGCGTCCTCGTCCGGATCGCGGACATCGGCGACGTCGAGCTCGTCGAGCTGAAAGCGGAGCAGGTCGATCTCGCGAGCTCTCGTACGGCCATCGCCGCCCAACGCCGCGAGGGCCGCATCGATCTCGGTCAGCCGCGCCCGAGCCGCCCTCAGCGGTCCGAGATCGACGCGGGCGAACCGGTCGAGCGCATCACGTTGTGCTGCAGCTCCGAGCAGGCTCTGGTGTGCGTGTTGGCCGTGTATGTCGACGAGCCGAGCGCCGACATCAGCCAGCGACGAGACCGTCGCAAGACGCCCGTTCACGTACGCGCGCGAGCGACCGTCTGCGGGGATCACTCGGGCCAGCACCACTTCGTCATCGCCGTCGGTGAATCGGCCTTCGACTCTCGCCTCCACCGCTCCCGCGCGCACCACGGAACCATCGGCGCGACCCCCGACGAGGAGGCTGATCGCTTCGACCAGCATCGTCTTGCCAGCGCCTGTCTCCCCGGTGAACACGGTGAGCCCATCGCCGAGGACGAGATCGAGCCTCGAGATCACCCCGAGATCCTCGATGTGCAGTTCGAGCAACATCAGCGGTCCGACAGTCCGAATTTGCTCTTGAGGATCTGGTGAAAGCGCCGTTCGCCGAAGCGCACGAAACGCGCCGTTGCGGCCGACGTCGTGAAGCTCACCGTCTCCCCGTGCGCGACGGATGCGGTTCGTCGCCCATCGACGGACAGCACCGCGCCTCGGTGTCCGGTGAGCTCGACCTCCACCGCTTCCTCCGGGTCGAGCACGAGCGTCCGGTCGAACAGCATGTGCGGCGAGACGGGAGTGAGCAGCAATGCGCGGTGTCGAGGGGACACCACCGGACCCCGAGCGGAGAGCGAGTAGGCGGTCGAGCCGGTGGGTGTGGAGGCAATGAGGCCGTCGGCCGCATACGAGGTAAAGGGCTCGCCATCGATGCGGACGAGCATCCGAATGGTGTGGCCAGGCTCCTCCTTCTCGAGGACGCCTTCGTTGAGCGCCCGCCACGTCGACGTGGTGTGGTCGGCGCGATGCAGGACGATGTCGATCATCATCCGCTCGTCGATCCGGAACGACGGCTCGCCCCCACCTTCGCCGGCGACGAAGCGCTCGATCGCCCCGATCATCCCAGCGGGCTCCACCTCGGCCAGGTAGCCGAGCAGTCCGACATTGACCCCGATGATCGGCACGGGTGCGCCATTGAGCATCTGTA
The DNA here is from genome assembly GCA_049318665.1 of Ilumatobacteraceae bacterium. Lineage (GTDB taxonomy): Bacteria > Actinomycetota > Acidimicrobiia > Acidimicrobiales > Ilumatobacteraceae > VFMC01. Next base: position 12,806 of record JBMOFX010000048.1, read on the forward strand.
CGGCACGGAGCATCGTCCCATCGCCACCCAGCGACAACACGAGATCGGCAGACATCGCGGGCTGATCGTCGGCGAGGCTCTCGAGCCCGAGCGCCGTTGCATCACCCGACGTCATCCAGGCCTCATGACCGCGCGCGTGGAGCCATGTGGAGGCCTGCGACGCGAGCACCGCCGCCTCGTCGCGTTCGTGGTGCGCGACCACCAGCACGCGGGTCATATGCCAGCCGCCGTCCGCGCGTGAACCAGGAACTCGCGGTTGCCGTCGCCGCCGGTGATCGGCGAATCGCACCACCCGAGCACGACGCACTCATGGTCGACGAGACACGTTTCGATCTCACTGCGAACACGGTCGTGTACCGCAGGATCGGTGATGATGCCCTGCCCTTTCGAGACCTCCTGTCGACCCGCCTCGAACTGCGGCTTCACGAGGAGCACGAGTTCGCCGCCAGGCGCGACAACGCTCACGATCGGCGGGATGATCTTGGTGAGGGAGATGAACGACACGTCGGCGACGGCGAGTGTCGGGACGACGTCGAGGTCGGCAGCGGTCATGGCACGTGCATTGAACCGCTCGATCACCTGAACGCGGTCCGAGTTGCGCACTCGTGGGTGGAGCTGACCGTGGCCGACGTCGAGAGCAACGACGAACGCCGCACCTCGCTGCAACAGGCAGTCGGTGAAGCCACCGGTCGACGCGCCCACGTCGAGCGCTTCGACACCGGCAACATCGATCAGGAACTGGTCGAGAGCTCGGTCGAGCTTCTCCCCGCCGCGGCTGACGAACCGAGGGGCATCTCCGGTGATGACGACGGCATCGGCTGGGTCGACGAGGCGCGAGGTCTTCTCGGCGATGGCCCCGTTCACCAGGACGCGCTTTGCATCGACGGCGACACCCGCTTCCGCACGGCTCGACACCAGTCCCCGCCTCACCATCTCAGCGTCGAGACGCAGCCGGCGCGACACGCGTCAGCGCTTCGTGTCCCTCGTGGTCGCGATCTTGGCGACGCCCGATGAGCCAGCCGGGGCCTTCTTCGCGGCCGGCGCCTTCTTCGCGGCCGGCGCCTTCTTCGCGGCCGGCG
>JBMOFX010000049.1:0-13741 GCA_049318665.1 Ilumatobacteraceae bacterium
CACCGTCGCGCGCACGCAGATCGAGCCCCGCATCGCCCGCGTGGGCGTACGCCGGCAACGGCAGATCGGGGTCGAGCTGGACGATCGGGACGGGCAACATCGCAGTTGGAGCCTAATGGCGCTGCTTGGTGGCGCTGCCCGAGGCACCGGCGACGACGCGCCACTCACGACCGGCACGACACTCGGTGATGCTCGTGAACGCCTTGGCACGCGTGTCACGGGTACCGTCTTCGCGTATGTCTGACCGCGCTGCTTCGGACGCCGCAGGGTGTGGCGATGATCGTCGACAGCCGGTGAGGCGTGGTCTTGTTGCTATGTGCGCCCTAGCCGGGTTGGCCGTGACGGTCGGGTGCTCTGGGCCGGAGTCAGGGGCCGCCCAACGTGACCTGATGGAGCACATGTCTGAGCTTTCTGCCTTCCGCGTCTCATCACCATCATGGTCGACCGGTCCATTGGTGCCCGACGCGGGTGCCGTGCGTGGTTTCTGGACGCGCCCGGCGAAGCTGGCACAGACATGGTCCGCGTCGGACTCCAAGGCATCGACCACGGATCTTGTTGATGCGATCGCCTCGGCCTTGGTCGATGACAGCATCCCGCTGACGTTGGTGGACTGTACCCAACCCTTAGCAGCGGCTTACGGCGCCTACGACTTTGAAAGTTCGAACGGCGCAATCGGTGGTTACGCGAGCATTCTCGTTATCCCAGGCGAGAGCGTACGACTAGCCGTCGAGGAGGGCGGCGGCTCCGGCTCCCCCTCCCTGGTCAGCATTCCCTCTGAGCTTGCGCGGACCCCATTTGACGTCTGCCCGAGCTGATTGGCCTGCACGAGTCGAGAAGTTTCGGGCAGGAAAGCGATGGGATGCCTACGCTCGACGCCGATGAGCAGTGCACCCACAAGCTCGACGCGCGCCGATCGGCCGCCCAGCGTCGATGCACTGGCGCGATCGCTCTCCTCCATCGGCTTGCCGCATGCGATCTGCGTCGACGTCGCCCGCGAGGCGATCGCTGCCGGCGCACCGGAGTCGGCGATGGCGAGGGCGGAGACGTTCCGTCGCACCTTGCTCACACCGGTGATCAACGCGACAGGCGTGCTGCTACACACCAACCTCGGACGCGCACCCGTGGCGTTCGAACAGACAGCGCGCGCAGTCAACGTGGAGTTCGACCTCGCGTCCGGCGAGCGTGGGTCGCGCCAGCGCGCCGTCGGCCAGCTGTTCGCGCGGCTGTGTGGCGCTGAAGCCGCGATGATCGTCAACAACAACGCCGCTGCCGTGCTGCTGGTGACTGCGGCGCTGGCCGGCGGCCGACAGGTGGCCGTGAGTCGCGGCGAGAGCGTGGAGATCGGTGGCAGCTTCCGCATCCCCGAAGTGACTGAGCAATCGGGCGCGCAGCTCGTCGACGTCGGCACCACCAACCGCACCCGACTCGCCGACTACCGCAAGGCCATCGGACGCAAGAACGCCGATGTTGCGCTCGTGCTCAAGATCCATCCGAGCAACTACCGCGTCGAGGGCTTTGTCGAGGACACCTCCGTCGCGGAGTTGGCGACACTCGGGGTACCGGTGGTGGCCGATATCGGCAGCGGACTCATCGATGCCACCTGCCCGTGGCTGTCGGGACCGCCGCCCGCTTGGCTGGCCGGCGAGCCCGCCGCGCTCCAGACCGTGGCGGCCGGAGCCGGCCTCGTCACGTTCAGCGCCGACAAGTTGTTCGGCGGCCCGCAGGCGGGCATCATCGCCGGCCGCGCCGACCTGGTGGAGGCATGCGCTCGCCACCCCCTCGCCCGTGCACTCCGCCCCGGTGGACTCACGCTCGCTGCGCTGCAGACCACGGCGCTCAGCTACCTCCATCGCCGCGCCGCCACCGAGATCCCGTTCTGGCGGATGGTCGCCACGCCGGTCGCCGATCTGCACGTGCGCGCAGAGGCGATCGTGGCGCAGGCCGATGGCGCGACAGCGGAGCCGATGGACGCCCTCCCCGGTGCCGGATCTGCGCCCGGCGCGACCATGCCGTCGTTCGGACTCACGCTGCGCGGCGATCACCTCGCCGCGCTCCGTGCACACACGCCGCCGATCATCGCTCGCGCTCGCGACAGCCGAACCCACCTCGATCTCCGTACGGTCGACCCCGCCGACGACGCGTTGATCGCCGCCGCACTGTCGTGAGGGTCGTCGCCACGGCCGGCCACGTCGACCACGGCAAGTCGACCCTCGTCCTCACGCTCACCGGCACCGACCCCGATCGCTTCGCCGAGGAGAAGCGGCGCGGGCTCACGATCGACCTCGGCTTCGCACACACGACCGTCGTCGGCGCAAGCGGCGCCGCCCACGACATCAGCTTCATCGACGTGCCGGGGCACGTCCGGTTCCTGCGCAACATGCTTGCCGGTGTCGGCGGTGTCGATGCCTGCATGTTCGTCGTGGCCGCCACCGAGGGCTGGAAACCCCAGAGCGAGGAGCACCTCCGCATCCTCCAGCTACTCGGGCTGCGTGCCGGGATCGTCGTGCTCACCAAATGCGATCTGGTCGACGACGACTGGCTCGAGATCCAGACCCTCGAGGTTGCCGATCACCTCGCCGGAACGTTCCTCGCCGACGCCCCGATCATCCCGGTGAGCGCAACCACCGGTCGGGGACTCGACGCGCTGACCGCTGCGCTCGCCGCATTGGTGGAGCAAACCGATGGCGCCGTCGATCGTGGCCGGCCGAGGCTGTGGGTCGACCGGAGCTTCGCGGCCAAGGGCAGCGGCACGGTCGTCACCGGCACGCTCACCGGCGGCCGGCTCGTCACCGATCAACGGGTGCACATCGTGCCCGGCGATCGCGAGGTGCGGATCCGTTCGATCCAGTCGCACGGCGCGCTCGTCGACGCCATCGGCCCGGGTCATCGCGTGGCGCTCAACCTCGCCGGCATCGATCATCATGAGGTGGTTCGGGGCAATGCGATCGTGATCGCGTCGCACTGGCGACCGAGCGCGCGCGTCGACGCAACGCTCGACGTGCTCGACAGCATCGACCACGTCGTGTCGCGGCGCGGCGCATACCTCGCGTACATCGGCTCGGGGGAGTGGCCGGTGCGGATCCGGATCCTCGGTCCGGAGTCGATCCGCCCCGGCGGGTCGGGTCTCGTCCGGCTCCACCTCGCGCAACCGCTCGCACTGGTGGGCGGCGACCGCTTCGTGCTGCGCGAATCAGGACGCAGCGAAACCGTCGGCGGTGGTGAGATCCTCGACGTCGCACCCGTCCTGCCGGCATCGCGAGCCCGTCCCGATCGGAGCGTCGAGCGCCTCGTTGCGGAACACGGCTGGATCACCGTGGACGATCTGGAGGCGCTCACCGGCGAGCCAGCCACCCCGACGCTCGAGCAGTGGGTGGTGGCCCCCGCCGCGCTCGACGAGGTCATCACCGGGATTCGCGCCCGCGTTGCCACGGCGGGCAGCGCGGGACTCGACCTCGCCGCACTCGACGCGCGTGAGCGTGCCGCGCTCGCCACGCTGACCGAGTTGCGCACCGAGGGAGGGCGCGTGCTCGCCGCCGATGCGAGCGACGACCTCGCCGACCACCCGGTCGTGGCGATGCTGCGCGACGGCGGGCTGGCACCACCCGCACCGACAGGCATCGACCGCGGCGCGCTCCGCGAGCTCATCCGGCGCGGCACGCTCGTGGAGCGCGACGGCATCGCGTTCCACCGCGACGCAATCGACGATGCAGCTCACAGCGCGGCGCTGCTCCTGCGCGATCATCCGGATGGCGTCACGGTGTCGCAGTTGCGCGAGGTGTTCGGGGTGTCGCGCAAGTACGCCGTGCCGCTGGCCGCGGAGCTCGACGCCCGTGGGATCACCCGTCGGCGCGACGACCTGCGGATCGCCGGCCCTCGACTGCCGGAGCTGTGAGCGTCGGCAGACGACGGACACGACCGCGCCGCGACTTCGGCGAGGTCCGCTCGAGCTGGCGTGCGGCCTGCGCCACGCGGACATCGTTGGTGATCACCTCGCCGAACTGATGCGGGTCGGCGAGGAGCCAGCTGTGGCTCCCGTCGACGACCGTGCCGTCGACGCCGGATGCCACGCACAATGCCTCGAACGATTCACGCGGGATCACACGATCGCGAGCCCCCCAGATGATCGTGATCGGCATACCGCGATCGCGCAGCGCTTCGAGTTCGGTGCGGAGGTCGGCTCGACGAGCAAGACTCGCGACCTTCACGAGCGCCTTCGGATGACGGAGCAGATTCGGCAGGAGGTCTTCCGCGATCACCGGCAGGACGCGAGTCGCCTGCCGGATCGGCCACACGTCGCCGGGGAAGTGGAGACCCCAGTCCCACAGCGGCCGCTCGGTGATCGAACGAACGACCGAACCGCTGCGCCACGACGATCCACCGACGGAGTTCACGAGCAGCAGCGACCGCACCTTGGTGGGGTGGTCGTGGGCGAGGCGGATGGCGACGCCACCACCAAACGAGTGCCCGACGGCCACAGCGGGCTCGTCGACGCCCACCGCCTCCAGCAGTTCGGCCACCCACGCCGCGTAGCCGCTGAGCGTGCACTGGTCGGCGGGGAGGTCGGCCGTTCGACCGAACCCCGGCATCGACGGCGCAATCACTCGGCAGCCTTGGCTGGCGATCGCCTCGATGACGGCGCGATACGTGTGCTGCCCGAGTGCCCACCCGTGCAGGAGCACCACGGGCATCCCTTGCCCGGCGACGCTGTAGGCCGCCGGTCGGCCGTCAACCCAGGTGCGCTTGTCGACGACGACCGTACGCGTCGATGTCGGCTCGGGTGAGGAGGTCGGCTCGCTCGCCTTCGGTGAGCCCACCCCAGACACCGTGGGGTTCGTCGAATTGGAGGGCATGGGCGAGGCAGGCGTCGCGGACGTCGCAGGCTCGGCAGATCGCCTTGGCCTGGCGTTCACGACTGAGCCTGTGCTCCTTGCGCTCGGACGACAGCGGTGCGAAGAAGATCTCGACCCCACCTCGACATGCCGCCTGGGCTTGCCAGACACCGCTGGCCACGTTGTTGTGATCGTCGCGCTGTAGCGCCACGAGTTCCTCCCCTCGCCACGGCGAATCTACGACCCGAGTCGGCAGCGACACAAGGGTGGATCACGGTGTCACCCTAGTGACGCGACCTGCCGGCCTGGAAGGCGCCGACGATCGCAAGACCGCATCCGACGAGGGCGATCGCTGAGACGGTCTCGTTGCGGATCACCACGCCGAGCAGGAGCGATACCACCGGAATCGCGTAGGTGGCGACGCTGGCGCGGGTGCTCCCGAGGCGCCCCGCGTTGTCGGCGATGAACACATACGCGAGGGAGGTTCCGAGTACCCCGAGGCCGATCATGGCGCCCATCGCATGCCACGAAAAGGTCGAACGGCCTAGTCCGACGAGGCCCATCGGGGCCGTCATCAAGAGCGCGAACGCCTGTGCGCGCCAGAGCACGGGGATCGCGCCGTACTGCTGCTGGAGCGGCGCTGCGATGTTGAGCGCGAAGCCGTAGCTCACCAGCGCGAGCATGATCATCAGCACGCCCCACCCGCTCGATGAGCCTTCGCCGAGCGTCGGCAACGAGATCAGCACCACACCGGCGAACCCGATGAACAGGCCGATCCGCATGCCGCGCGACGGAACGCGACGTTGGATGACCGATGCGACGATCGCGACGAACAGTGGTGTCGCACCGTTCAACATGCCGGTGACGCTCGACGAGACGCGCTCCTCGGCGAACGGGAACATCGTGAGCGGGAACGCCATCCACACCAGCGCGAGCAACGCGATCTTCGGGAGCACTGCGGTCGGCACCGCAGCTCTCGCCGCGGGGAAGCAGCCGAGCACGGCGAAGCCGATGAGGATCCGCAGCGGCGTGATGAGCGCTGGCGAGAAGGATTCGAGTGCCTCGGCGATGAAGAGGAACGACGTGCCCCACATGATCCCGGGCGCGAACAGCCGCAGCCATCCCGACGGGGTGAGGGGCTCCAGCGCAGACGATGGCGCCACCGTTGTGGTCATGCGTCGGCGCTGTTTCGGCGCTCGCGGTAGTCGCGGGCGCCACCCGTCTCTGGCTCCACCTCGAGGGTGACCCCGTCGATCGACACGACGCGCACGGCCTCGCCAGTGGCGACCGGGGTGGCGCGATTCGTGCGTGCTCGCCAGCGACCGTTCGCGACGGTGACGACACCTTCGGGGTCGATCGCACCGACGGCGGTGCCAACTTCGCCGATCATCCACTCACGGCCGATGGTGGGGGTCGAGAAGCGGGTTCGAACCATCGACGGCATGCCGACGATGAACGTGAGCATCACCCCGCCGATGCCGACGAGGAGCGTGATCCAGCCCACCCGCAGCGATGTGCCCGGCAATGGCTCGAAGAGGAACAGGCTTCCCACCACGGTGAGGAAGATGCCAATGCCGGTCCACAGACGCGGGATTCCCACTTGAACGTCGATCGCGAAGGCCAGCATCGCCAGCACGAGCAGCGCAACAGCCCACCCACGCGCGGGCAGCTCGGCCAGCCCGAAACAACCGAAGAACGTGCACGCGGCGCCGACCACGCCGGCCACGCCGACTCCTGCGGTGAAGAACTCGAACACGAGCAGCGACAGGCCGATGAGCAAGAAGAGATAGGCGACCGGGGGCGACGCCATGGTGTGCATCAGTTGGTTGACGAACCCCAACTTCGAGAACCTCACCAAGGTGAGCTGCAGCTCGTTGCTGCCGTCGTCGCCGACACCTTGGCTGACGGTGTGCAGCACGACGCCGTCGGCTTCGACGCCGTCCATCGCAAGCACCATGCTCCGAATCGTCGGCACGCCGATGTCGGGCGTGTCGAGCTTCAACGCACCGAGCGTTCGCGCTTCTTGGAACGACAGCGACCCGTTCTCCAACTCCGGTGCGGCGGCACCGAAGTCGACCTTGGCGTCGCCCTCCAGCTCGACGGGCGGACCCGTGTAGCCGATGCGGCTCCCACTCACCATGGCGGTCACGTCGGCAACTCCCATGAGCTGCGCCGGGGTGCCATACAGGCGGGCGCTGCTCGACGGCCCCACCCAGATACCGATCGGGATCGGTGCATCTGCCACACGTTGGATGAGCGCCTGCATCACCTCGGGCGAGGTGACCGACCCGCCGGAGTTGACCTGCAAGATCAACGCCTGCGAGCCACCTTGCTCGGCACGATCGATGGCGCGTCCGACGGCGTCGACGACGATGCGGTCGAACAGGCCGCTCACCTGGAGCACGTCGACCGGTGCGAGCGCGTCGGGTGCAGCCTCGGACCCGGCCTCGGAGGCGGCCTCCGACGCGGAGGCGACATGCTGGCTCCCGCCGATGGCCACGAGGGCAGCGGCGATCAGCACGGCGATGGATAGTCTGCGCACGAGTGCCTCCGAAGCGCCAGGAACGACGAGAACTGTTCGGCGCCACCCGTCTGATCGTGATCGCAGGCAAAGGTGGCGTCGGGAAGACCACGGTAACCGCGGTCGTGGCGCGAGCGGCAGCCCGTGCCGGACTTCGCGTGCTCACGGTCGAACTCGACGGCAAACCGACCCTCGCAGCGCTCACCCCCGGGATCGACCACCTGTCGATCAGCGCCCCGGACGCGCTGGCGGAGTATCTCGACACGCACGGGCTCGGTCGGGTCACCAAGCGCCTCAAGGCGAACGGCGTGATCGACGTGGTGTCGACTGCGGCTCCCGGCATCGACGACATCGTGGTGCTCGGCAAGTTGAAGCAGCTCGAGCGGGGTGCCGAGTACGACCTCATCCTCGTCGACGGTCCCGCTGCTGGGCATGCGATCACGTTCCTGATGGCACCCCAGGGGCTGCTCGACACGGTGCGCGGCGGCCCGATCCGCACGCAGGCCCTCGATGTGCTCGAGATGCTCGGCGATCCGACACGCTGCCAAGTGATGCTTGTCACGCTCCCGGAGACGACACCGGTCAACGAGCTGGTCGAGACCGCCTACGCACTCGAGGAGCGAGTCGCTGTGCATCTCGGACCGGTGGTGGTGAACGGTGTCGACGACGGACCCGACCTGGTGGTTCCCGACGACACCGATCCGGTGCTGGCCGACGCTGCGGCGTTCCGGAACTCGCGACGCGATCTCCACCGTCGTGAGGTGCGACGACTCGGTGAGGCACTCGCGATCGACCAGATCCACCTCCCCCACATCGTCACCGCCGGACTCACCGCCGACGACATCGACGCACTCGCGGCGACGCTGTGAGCGATTCGCTGCCCGACTCGCTCCGGCTCGCGCTCGACGGCGCCGACGTGATCGTGTGCTGCGGTTCGGGTGGCGTTGGCAAGACCACCACCGCGGCGGCGATCGGGCTTCAGCTCGCCCGCGAGGGCCGCCGCGCCGTGGTGGTGACGATCGATCCGGCCAAACGCCTCGCCGATGCGCTCGGCCTCCCGGACGGGCTCACGAACGAGCCGGCGCAACTCGATATCGCGGCCCCCGGTGAGCTGTGGGCGATGATGCTCGACACGGCGGCCACGTTCGACGGTCTCGTGCGCGCCAATGCACCGACGCCCGAGCAGGCCGAGCGGATCCTGGCCAACGGCTTCTACCGCAACGTCGCCGGCGCGCTGAGCGGGACGCAGGAGTACATGGCGGCAGAGCGCCTGCACGCGCTCCACCTCGACGAGCGCTTCGACGTCGTCGTCGTCGATACGCCACCGACTCGCAACGCCCTCGACTTCCTCGATGCACCGGGCACGCTCACACGCTTCATCGATCATCCGCTGTTCCGGTTGCTGATGGTGCCCACGCGGCGCGGTCTGAAGGTGCTCAACCTCGCCGCGCAACCGGTATTGCGCACGATCGGCAAGGTGGTGGGCAGCGACGTGCTCGCCGATGCGATCGCGTTCTTCCAGGCATTCGACGGGATGGAGTCGGGGTTCCGTCAGCGCGCCGACGAGGTGACGGCGCTGCTCCGAGCGCACAGCACCCGCTACGTCCTCGTGGCGTCTCCCAAGCGCGACACGCTCGATGAAGCGTGCTTCTTCGCCGATCGCCTCGAGCAGAACGGGCTGCCCGTCGCAGCCGTCGTCGTGAATCGCAGCACGCCCACATTCGGCCGGCCGCGTGCACGGCGGGTCGCGGCGCAGGCAGCGTTGTGGGCGAACCTCGACGAGCTCGAGGTGATCGCCGCAGCTGAGCGGGCCCAGGTGGGTCCACTCGTCGCAGCCGTTCACAGCGCTCCGGTCCGGTGGGTGCCATTACTCGGCGATGACGTCCACGACCTCGCGGGCCTCGACCGGATCCGGTCGCTGCTGTTCGACCGAGCTGGGTCGGCCGACACCACTGCGGAGTAGCCTGCGCTCGTGCACATCCTCGTTGCCACCGACGCCGACTACGTCCTCGACGAGATCGTCGCTGCCCTCTCCGGACCCGACACCTCGTTCACGGTCTGCCGTGACGGTCGCGCCGTCTCCTCGATCGTGAAGCAACGGACCCCCGACCTCGTGATCGCCGATCTGCAGTGCGGGTCGATGGGTGCAATGGCCGTCACCATGGCGCTCCGGCTCGACGAGAGCAGCGGCCTGCTGCCCCACGTGCCGGTGCTGATGCTGCTCGACCGCCGCGCCGACCTGCACCTCGCCAAGCGCAGCGCCGCCGACGGCTGGGTCGTGAAGCCGCTCGACGCGCTGACGATTCATCTGGCGGTCGACGCGATCCTGCATCCCCCGGTGCCTTCCGAGGATGCGGCCGACGCCGCTGAGGATGCGTCCACTGCGGCCGAGGAAGAACCCGTCGCCGCCGGATAGGCTCGCTCCGCACTTACGGGGTGTAGCGCAGCTTGGTTAGCGCGCCACGTTCGGGACGTGGAGGCCGGGAGTTCGAATCTCCCCACCCCGACCATCGAGACCCTGGTCACGGATCTGCAACAGCAGCCAGGCCAGGGACCTTCGATCGTCAGATGCCTGGTCGCTGGCGGCGGCCGGTGCGGGCCGCGAAGGCGTCGAGCGCGTGGAGTACGTCCGGAGCGCGCCACAACCGGTCACGCTTGTTGCTCGTGAACTCGACGAGCACACCAGCGTCGACGAGCGGTTGCAACGCCCGGTAGACGTTCGTCTGAGTGATTCCCAGACTGCGGCTCAACGAGGCGGCATTGACCACCGGTTGACGCATCACCACCTCGGTCACCTTCCATGCGGCCGCGCCGCGACGGGCCTGCACCCGTTGCCCCCAGTCGGAGCGGATTCGGTGCAGGTCGCCGACGAGCCGCCGACCGTTCGCAAGCGCAGCGAACGAGGCCTCAGCAAAGCGCTCCACGATCGGGACCGGATCGCCGTCACGGTACGCACTCAGTGCGTTGAAGTAGGTGTCGATGTCGGTCAGCAATCCAGCCGAGACTGGGACGGTGACGTGTCGGGTGAGTCGAGCGTGGCGAAGCTGGGCATGGACGAGCGCTCGCCCGACGCGTCCGTTGCCATCCGGAAAGGGGTGGATCGTCTCGAATTGGGCATGGACGATCGCCGCGTGGGCGAGGGTCGGGATGTCGGTTCGGGCGATGAAGCGAATCAGATCGTTGATCGCGGGCGACACCCGGTCGTGGTGCGGCGGGATGAACTGTGCGGCGTGTGGGCTGTAGTCGCCGCCGCCGATCCACACTTGCTGATCACGCCACCGTCCGGCAATCGCCGGGGCGCTGTCGCGCAGGAGCGCGTCGTGCATGTCGAGGATCGCCGGGCCGTCGAGCGTGTCCGCGAGCGCGATCGCAGCGCTCATCGCCCGCTCGTTGGCGACGATCAGGAGTGCGTTCCGGCTTCCGTGGCCGAGCTCGGCTTCGGCGATGGCGCGTGCCGAGGCGGTCAGGTTCTCGATCTTTGATGATGCTGCGGATTCCGAGCGGAGCAGGATCGCGCTGAACGGTGCGATCTCGGCTCCCGCCTCCGCGTCGAAGCGAGCGATCTCGGTCGTCGCGTCTTCAGCAGCAGCGATCACGGCGGCCGGCAAGGTGACCTGGACGTCGGCGATCGCCGGCGGGACCGCCGCGAGGTATGGCTGCCGGGCGCGCAGCCGAGCCTGACGAGACGCCGGCACATCGACCCGGCTGTGCCAGTCGTACGCTTCGAACTTGACGGCCGGCCAGGTCCTGCGATCGTTCATCGATACTCCCTTAGTATCACTTATTTGCAGAAGTGATACTAACCGCCGATGTTGGTATCGGTTGACCCTGAGGGCCGGGTCACACGCCAAAGATATGCTCGCCGCCCCGAGACGCGGTGACGGAGGAACGATCGACATGGATCTCGCCGAGCTGCAAGCCGTCATCGAGCGCACGTTCGGCGAGCGCGACCGTCAACGTGGCGTGCCCGCCTCGGTGGCGTGGCTGTGCGAAGAGGTCGGCGAACTCGCCCAGGCCGTCCGCAAAGGCTCACCCGAACAGCAGCAGCACGAGTTCGCAGACGTGCTGGCGTGGGTGGCGTCGCTCGCCAACCAGATGGGCATCGACCTCACCCAGTCGATCGAGCGGTACGCCACCGGCTGCCCCCGCTGCCACACCTCCCCCTGCACCTGCCCCTAACCCACCCGAGTGCCTCGGTGCACCCGCCGCGCGCCGAGACCCTCGGTCAGGGGCGGTCAGGGCCGGGCGGGCGATCAGCGGAGGAAGAGCTCGGCGATCTGGACGGCGTTGAGCGCGGCGCCCTTGCGGAGATTGTCGTTGCTCAGGAACAGCGCAAGCCCGCGACCGCCGTCAACCGACGTGTCCTGGCGGATACGCCCGACGTAGCTCGGATCCTTGCCAGCTGCCTCGAGCGGCGTCGGCACGTCGAGCAGCGCCACACCTGGCGCCGCGCCCAGCACCTCGAGCGCTCGGGCGACGGTGATCGGCCGATCGAACTCGGCGTTGATGCTGATCGAGTGACCCGTGAACACCGGGACACGGACGCAGGTGCCGCTGACTCGCAGGTCGGGGATCCCCAGGATCTTGCGGGTCTCATTGCGGAGCTTCTGTTCCTCGTCGGTCTCGAGGGAGCCATCCTCGACGTACTTGCCCGCATACGGCAGCACGTTGAAGGCGATGTGCTTAGCGAACTTCGTCGCGTCGGGAAAGATCACGGCCTCGCCATCGTGGGTGAGCTCACGAGCGGAGTCAATGACTTGGCGGGCCTGCTTGTCGAGTTCGTCGACACCCGCGGTACCGCCACCGCTCACGGCCTGATAGGTGCTTGCCACGAGGCGGACGAGTCCGGCCTCGTCGTGCAGCGGCTTCAGCACCGGCATCGCGGCCATGGTGGTGCAGTTGGGGTTGGCGATGATGCCCTTGCGGGCGTTGGCGATCTCACCACCGTTCACCTCGCTCACCACGAGCGGCACGTCCGGGTCCATCCGCCAGGCGGAGGAGTTGTCGATCACGGTGACGCCGGCGGCCGCAAACTTCGGCGCCAACTCGCGCGACGAGGTCGCTCCAGCGGAGAACAGCGCGAGGTCGAGGCCCGACGGGTCGGCTGTGGAGGCGTCCTCGACGGTGATCTGGGTACCGAGCCACGGCAGGGTGGTGCCGGCCGAGCGGGCCGACGCGAAGTAGCGAATCTCGTCGACGGGAAACCCGCGCTCTTCGAGGATCTGGCGCATCACGCCGCCGACCTGACCTGTTGCTCCAACGACACCGATCTTCATCGCGTGGAGGCTAACGGTGAGGCACCCACGCGGCCCGTCGGATTTCAGGTGCGGGTGCCGATCAGCCACCAGTGGCTGCGGTTGACGCCCTCGAACGTCGACTCCGAAACACCCGCGATGCCGAATGCCGAACGGCGCGGCGATCGCACGATCCGGACGTCGGTGAGACCGGCCGGCAGCGGCGACAACAGGGTCGACGGCGCGAGCCGATTGGCCTGCCAACCGAACCGGGCGGTCGAGCGATGACTCGCCAGCCACGGCCCCACCACGGGGAGGCGGAACATCGCACGAACGATCTTGCCGACGGGCCACAGCAGCGCGTCGGTCGCAGTCCAGGTGCGGAAGTTCAACGCCACGTGTCCGCCAGGTCGGGTGACACGGATCGCCTCACGGGTGAGCGATGCGGCGTCATCGGAATGGCAGTGCTGCAACGTGATGTAGCTGAACACGAGGTCGGCGGATGCATCCGGCAAGCTGAGCGTGCGACCGTCGGCCACATGACTGGTCTGCAGTCGCTCCGGGCGTCCGAACTGCGCAACCGTCTCGCGGCACCGCTCGAGGAACGCAGCGTCGAGGTCGCAGGCGACCACGCGTCCGAACAGATGGCTGAAGCTGGCGGTCATCCGCCCGATGCCCGATCCGATCTCCACCAGTTCCTGATGTTCGAGATCGGGGCCATCGAGACCGAACGCCTGGAGGTAGGCCAGCGTCTCGTGATCGCCGGTGCGGACGAACGATTCGAGATCGAGGTCGGCACCGGTTTGGTTGTTGAACACCCAACCGGTGGCGCGCACGACGTCGTCGGCGGAGTGTTGTGCCTCCGACGCGGTGCCAGCCGCGTTCCAGGGGACATGCTGCTTGCGCCGGCTCATCGGCCGCTCAGTGTGTCACGCCTCACTTGCGATCGGGAAGCGGCGCTGAGTAGGCCTGGCCGGAGTCGAGGTCGAACGCGGTGTGCAGGGCGCGGCCTGCGCGCTCGAGATCGGACGCAGCCGTGACCACGCTGATCCGGATCGTCGACGTGGAGATCATCATGATGTTGACGCCCGCATCAGCCAGGGTGCGGAACATCTTCGCCGCGATGCCCGGGCTCGACTTCATGCCGGCACCGACGA
>JBMOFX010000050.1:0-13639 GCA_049318665.1 Ilumatobacteraceae bacterium
CGCTCCGCAATCTGCTCGACGCGAACACCGAAGCCGTGTGCATCGTGGCCAAGAGCTGGGACTACCACGTGCTCGAGGCGCTGCAGACGACCCTCGACGAAGGCGAGGCGATGATCGCCGATTCCGTTGCGTTCCTCACCGGAGCGGGCCGCCGTGTGCTCGTCGACATGGAGCACTTCTTCGACGGCTACAAGCACAACCGCGAGTTCAGCCTGCGCGCGCTCGAGGCGGCGGTCGTGAACGGGGCGACGCACCTGGTGCTGTGCGACACCAACGGTGGCTCGTTGCCGCACGAGGTGGAGGCAGTCGTCGCCGACGTCGTGCGGCACGTCGGCGCCGACGTCACCGTCGGCATCCACTGTCACGACGACACCGGCTGCGCAGTCGCCAACTCGATGGCCGCGGTGCGCGCTGGCGCACGTCACGTGCAGGGGACGCTCAACGGACTCGGTGAACGAACCGGCAATTGCAACCTCACGACGGTCATCCCGAACCTGCAGGTGAAGCTCGGCCTGCAGTGCCTGCCGGAGGGACGCCTCGAGCGGCTCACCGCCGTGAGCAACCATGTGGCCGAAGTGCTCAACCGTCCGCTCAACCCGCAGGCGCCCTACGTCGGGTCGTCGGCGTTCGCACACAAGGCCGGCCTCCACGTCAGCGCGATCAAGCGCGCGAAGGACGCCTACGAACACATCGACCCGGAACTGGTCGGCAACGGCACGCGGTTCGTGGTGAGCGAGATGGCGGGTCGCGCCACCATCGAGATGAAGGCCGACGAGCTCGGTCTGCCGATGGACGGTCCCGCCGTGAACCAGGTGATCGACGACCTCAAGCGACTCGAGCACGAGGGCTACCACTTCGAGGCGGCCGACGCGTCGCTCGAACTGCTGATGCGGCGGGCGACCGGTTGGGAGCAGTCGTTCTTCAAGGTCGAGAGCATGCGCGTCATCACCGACGAGCTGCCGAACGGCGAGTTCACGACCGAGGCGACGGTGAAGGTGTGGGTGGGCGATGAGCGCCACGTCCACACCGCCGAGGGCAATGGCCCGGTCAATGCGATCGATACCGCGTTGCGCGCCGCGCTTGCCACCGCCTACCCGGCGGTGAGCCGGGTGCACCTCACCGACTACAAGGTCCGCATCCTCGACGGCGCCACGGCGACCGGCGCCGTCACCCGCGTGCTCATCGACTTCTCGAGCGGTGGCGGCACCTGGACGACGATTGGGGTGAGCACCAACATCATCGAAGCATCGTGGCGGGCGCTCGAGGACGGCCTCGTGCACGGGTTGCTCCATGCCGAGTGACCGGGCACGAGAACTGACATCGATGCGCGGAGTCCGGTAGAACGTCGGTATGGCTGTCCCGAAGTTCGCTCCCACATCGCCCGTCGACGACGCCCGCGCGTACCGCTCGCCCGACCACGTGCCCGATCGTTGGGAGCCGACGCGGCCGGCGGAGATCCGCGGCTTCCAGCCGGAAGGAACCCGCCTCGGCTACCAGGGCCCCGATCAGGGCTTCGGGATCAAGGTCGCGAACACGTTCCGACCGAGGCTGCACGTTCGTTCACCCGAGACGCTCGACGATGCCGTGCGAGGCAGCCTCGGCATCGGTCTGCGGCGAGCGTCGCTCTTCAGTCGGGCTCCGGTGGTCCACGACTTCACCATCGCGTTCACGGTGTGGGGTTTTCTCGACCCGAACCCACCCGCCGACCTGCTCGCGCTCCGCGCCGAAGCGTTCGTCGGCGTCGCTCACATCGCGCACGCGTACGACCAGCAACGCGCGCTGGTCGACAGCGTGCCCGAGGCGACGCTGCGGATGACACCGCAGGCGGTCACCGCTGCCTATCCCGTCCGCTGGCGCGAGCTGCTGGGCGTGTGACCGAGCCGACCTCGCAGGCGCCCGACCTGCCGATCACGCATCGTCATCCCAACGGTCGACGCGTCTCGCCGCTCACGTGGATCGTGGTGGCGGCGATCATCGCGACCGCTGGGCTCCGCCCCTGGTACCTCTCGCTGCTGTTCGTCTGCCTGCTCGCTGCGGTGTCGACATCTCGGTGGTTCGAACACCTCACCGTCGACGAGCAAGGCATCACGGTACGCACGTTCCGAACGGTGCGCATCCCGTGGTCGCAGGTCCGTTCGATCGAACGGTCGGCGGGCGGCGGCGGTGGCATCGACATCCGCACATCGTCGGCGGTCGTCCACTCCCCGTTCCCGTACACCGGGAAATCCGGTGCCGCGACGGATGAGCAACTCGCAGCGATCGAGCAGGCGCGTCCGCCAGAGGACTCAGATCCGACCGAGTGATTCGAGGCGGAGTGTGGGAGCACCCTCTTCCTCGGCCACCGCGAGATCCACCACCGCGATGAACCGCCACTCGCCGTCGCCCGCCGGATCGGCGAGACGCTGAGTGATCACCCAACGGTCGGGCTCCTCAGCGAGCTCGAACATCGCGGCGGATCGGGCATCGCCGTCGATGAGGATCGCGTCGTACTCGTCCCAGAACGGGCGCATCGTCGTGGCGAGCGCTTCGTACGTCCAGCCCGTTCGCTCGGCGAGCACCGGCCAGGCACGTGCCGCGAGCAGCTCCACCCAGCCGAACGCGGCGGTGCGGACAGCCGTGCGCCAGGCGGCCGGCGGTCCGGTCACCACGAGCGGGGCGTCGGGTTCGAGATGGTCGTGCAGCGGGCGGCCAGCGAGCACGGTCCATTCGTCGAGCAGCGTTGCATCGGTCGCGCGGATCAATGCGCCCAGCCACTCGATGACATCTTCGAGCTCGTCAGAGTAGGTGTCGTCGGTGAGCGAACGGTCGAGCGTGCGCCACACGTCGGTGAGGTAGCGCAGCACCAGGCCCTCACTGCGTTCGAGCCGATAGCGGCGCACGAAGGTGGAGAACGTGTCGCCCGACTCGAGCATCTCGCGCACGATCGACTTCGGCGACGGGTCGGCGGCGATCCAGGGGTGGTGCTCGCGGTAGGTGGTGATCAGTGCATCGAGCAGTTCCTGCAGCGGCTTCGGCCACGAGATGTGCTCGATCAGTTCGATGCGCTCGTCGTAGGGCACGCCCTCCGTCTTGAGTCGCGCGATCTCAGTGCCGCGCGCCGCGTTTTGCTGGGCGAAGAGGATCTGGCGCGGGTCGTCGAGCACTGACTCGACGACACTCACCACGTCGAGTACGTAGCCGGGTTCGTCGCGGTCGAGCGTGGAGAGCACCTCGATCGCGAACGGCATCAACGGCGCCGAAAACCGAAGTGCGCTTCGCTCGGCATCGCCCTCGACGAGCGATCCAACGCGCACACCGAGACAGCGACCGTTCGCGTCGCGCATCCGCTCCGCGACACCTGCTGCTTCGAGGCTGCGGTACACCGCGATGGCGCGATGACGGTGCTGGCGCTTACGGAGGTCGGTGTCGTGGTTGGTGCGCAACAGATGCTTGAGCGCCTTCGGTCCGTCGGGTCGTGAGAGCACGGTGGCGACGAGGTCGGCGGTGACCCGGAAGCGCGACACCAGCGGTTCGGGCTGACCGTTGACGAGTCGGTTCATCGACGCCTCGTCGTAGTGGACGAAGCCCTCGGGCACCTTGGCCTTCGTGGCCTTGCGGCGCGCCTTCGGGTCATCGCCGGCGCGGCTGAGTGCCTTGGTGTTCTCGATCACGTGGTCGGGCGCCTGCACCCACACGTGGCCGTCGGGGTCGAAGCCGGGTCGGCCAGCGCGACCGGCGAGTTGGTGGAACTCGCGCACGCTGAACGTGCGCACGCGGCTTCCGTCGAACTTCGTGAGCGCGGTCATCAGGACCGTGCGGATGGGGATGTTGACGCCAACGCCGAGCGTGTCGGTGCCACAGATCACCGGGAGCAGTCCCTCGCCGGCGAGTCGCTCCACCAGTCGCCGGTAGCGCGGCAGCATGCCGGCGTGGTGGACGCCGACCCCGTTGCGTAACAGCCGGCCGAGCGTGTCGCCGAAGCCCCGGGCCATGCGCACGCCGTCGAGCGCGGCGGCGATCGCCTCGCGTTGTGCGCGGGTGGTGACGTTGAGGCTCACCAGCGCTTGCGCCCGATCGATCGCGGCGGCCTGATTCGCATGGACGACGTACACCGGGCTGAGCCCATCGCGCACTGCTTCGGCCACGCTGTCGGACACCGAACTGAGTCGCCACTGGTGGTAGAGCGGCGTTGGACGGTGGACCGACGTGATCGTGGTGACCGGCCGGCCCGAGCGCTGCTCGAGGTCGGCGCTCAGCGCAGTGGTGTCACCGAGGGTTGCCGATGCGAGCACCATCTGGCATCCGGTGAGCTCGAGGAGTGGGATCTGCCACGCCCAGCCGCGGTCGGCGTCGCCGTAGTAGTGGAACTCGTCGAGGAACGCGAACCCGACGTCGCTGGTTGCTCCGTCGCGGAGTGCCTGATTGGCGAGGACCTCCGCGGTGCACACGAGAACCTGCGCGTCGGTGTTGATGGATGCGTCGCCCGTTGCGAGGCCGACGCGATCCGCGCCGAGCAGTTCGACGAGATCGAAGAACTTCTCGGCGACGAGCGCCTTGATCGGCGCCGTCCACACGGAACGCCGCCCGTCGTTGAGCGCCAGGATGATGCCGGCGATCGCGACGAGGCTCTTGCCCGAGCCCGTCGGCGTGGCGAGCACGACATGGTCGCCAGCCGCGAGTGACAGCGCGGCTTCCTCCTGATGTGAGTACAGCGGTCGCCCGCCCGAGCCCGCCCACGTGGCGAACGCGTCGAGCACCAGCGACGGGTCGGAGCCGGGCGGCGGGAGGAGATCGACGAGCGAGCTCAGGCGACCGCACCAGGGGAGAGCGACCAACGGATCACGTTCGTGATCGCCGTACCTGCCGGCCGGACGAGCAACGTCTCGCTGATCGGGAGAAACGGCAGCCGCAGTGGCCATCTCGTCCACACCGGGAGCAGCGCGACGGCGGCGGCGGCGAGCATCATGTACGGCGCGCGGGCGGCCCCGGGCAGCGGCGGATCGAGCAAGAGGAACCGCGCCGCCTCGCGGGCTTCGGGAGTGCCCGCCAGTTCGAGGCGGTACTCGCGGATCTCGTCACGCAACTCCCGCACCGTGCGAGGCGGTTCGTTGACGCCCAGCCGAAGCGCAACGAGGGCCGTGTCGTTCACGTAGGCGTCGGCTTCGGCCGTCGTGAGCGGAGCAGCGCCGTACCGCTGGTAGGCGACGAGGAAGCTGTCGATCTCACAGATGTGGACCCAGCGGAGCAGGTGCGGATCGTTGGCCGAGTAGCGCCGCCCGTCGGACGCCTCGCCGACGACACGTTGGTGGACTCGGTGCACGATCGCGATCGCCTGCTCGGCAACGGGGACCGGCCCGAACGTGGTGGCCGCGAGGAAGTCGGCGGTGCGTTGCAACCGACCCCATGGGTCGGCCCGATAGTCGGAGTGCTGTGCCACCCCGGCCATCGCGAGCGGATGCATCGATTGCAACAGGATGGCGCGCAGCCCGCCGATGAACATCGATGCGTCGGCGTGCACGCGCCGGATCACCGCATCATCGGCGAACCAGCGCGGCCCGGGCGCCGTCATGATCGCGGCGGCCTTGTCGTCGGGTTCGTCGCCGATGACACGAGCTCGGATCTGATCCGCGATCCACGTCCGGGCGGGCTCGAGTGCGCTGGTCATCTGACCATCACATCATCGGGACGACGATGAGGGCAATCGCGGCCAGGTGGCATCCGGCACCGATGACGGTGCCGAGGTGGAACAACTCGTGAAATCCGAACACCCGTGGCCACGGGTCGGGGCGCTTCAACGCATACACGACCGCCCCGAGGGTGTAGCTCAGCCCGCCACCGAGCACGAGCCAGAAGCCGACGGCGCCGAGGTTGCGGTAGAGCTGTGGGAGCGCGAGCGCCGCCGACCATCCGACGATGACGTAGATGGCGGTGAAGATCCGCCGAGGCACGGTGATCGGGAGCCATTCGAGCGCCATGCCCACCGCCGCGCCGACCCATACGAGGATCAGCACTGCGACCTGCTGCCAGCCGTCGATAGCGAGTGCGGCGATCGGCGTGTACGCGCCGGCGATGGCGAGAAAGATCGTCGAGTGGTCGAGCTTCTTCATCACCCGATGCGCGCCCGGCTGCCACTCCACGCGGTGGTACATCGCCGAGACGCCGAACATCGTGAGCGTGCCGAGCACGTACATGGACAACCACAGCCGCTCGGTCGACGACGCCTCGGTCGCCGCGATCATCATGATCGTGCCGAGCGCCGCCACGGTGAGGAACGCCACGACGTGCGACCACCCCCGCAGGAGCGGCTTGATGTCGACCGCATGCACGCCTGGCACCGTACCGCTGTTAGGCGTCGACGGCGTGCGCGCGGAGGTCGGCCAGCGAGCTGTACTCCAGCGCCGAGAGATGCGTGGCGGCGAGCCGCACCCGTGGGGCGGCACCCGCCTCCAGCGCTTCCTGCCAGCGTGGGGCGCACAGGCACCACTGGTCGCCGGCGCTGAGGCCAGGGAATCCATACTGCGGCATCGGTGTGCTGAGGTCGTTGCCGACGCTCGTGCTGTACGCCAGGAACTCGTCGGTCAGCACTGCGCACACGGTGTGCTGGCCCGGGTCGTCGCCGCGGTTCTCGCAGCACCCGGTGCGGTAGTAGCCCGTCAGCGGGTCGAACGAGCAGGGCTCGAGGATCTCACCGAGCACATTGAGCTGTTGCATCCGCCCATCTCACCACGGTCGCGGCCCGCGCGCCTGGTCGCGCCCATGGGTACGCTCGCCGCATGCTCGACCCTGCCATCAGAGACTTCGCCCGCGGCACCAACTTCGGTTCGATCTCGTTCCACCTCGCCGACGACCAGATCGGTACCCACGTCATGTGGGTGGACGCCGACGACGATCACCTGCTCATCAACACGGAGGTCCATCGCGCCAAGTACCGAGCGATCGAGGCCGACAAGAACGTCACCATCGCGATCTGGGACAAGGACAACGCGTACCGATACGCCGAGGTTCGCGGCATGGTCGTCGGCGAGATCCGCGGACAGGCTGCCCGCGATCACATCGACGCGTGTTCCCGCCGGTACACCGGTGTCGACTACCAGGGTGAGATCACGAGCGAGCGCGTGATTCTGCAGATCGAGCCGGTCCGTCAGCGGCATCAGGGTCTCTGACCTCGACGCCCGAGGCCGCTGCGTCGCTCAGGCGACGTTGACCCCGAGCGCCTTGCCGATGCTGTAGGTGATGACGCACGCAACGAGCAGGATCACCACCTGACGGAGCGCCGAGCGCCAGCGGCCCCGTTCGGCGTAGAAGCCGACTGCCCAGCCCAGCGCGATCGCGGCTACCGCACCGATCACGATCGATGCCACCGTCGCCGACGTGCCCGAGCCGGTGAGCCACGGGATGACCGGCAGGAATGCCCCGAGGATGAAGCACACGAACGACAGCGCCGCGGCCGTGTACGGCATCGGCAGGTCGTTGGGGTTGACGCCGAGTTCCTCGCGGGCGTGCACCATGAGCGCGCGCTCCGGGTCGCGCATCACGTCGGCGGCCGCCTGCTTCGCCGTGCTCGCCTCCATGCCGTGCTCGCGATACATCGATTCGAGTTCGCGTTGCTCCGATGCGGCGTTGCGGCCGAGCTCGCGGCGCTCGACCTCCACCTCTCGGGTGACGAGTTCGTTCTGTGCCGAGACGCTGATCCACTCGCCGGCTGCCATGCTCACCGCGCCCGCCACAGCGCCCGCGATGCCGGCGAGTCGAACGACGGACGCGTCGACCCCACTGCCGGCAAAGCCGATGACGAGGAGCACGTTGCTGGTGAGCCCGTCGGTGACACCGAAGACGGCCGCTCGCGCCAACCCACCACTGACTTCGCGATGACCTGGGTGCGCCTCGGCGCTGCGACTGAACGAGTGACGACTCACGATGGTCAGGCTACCGATGCGCGCCGAGGTGATCGCGCCGAGAGGGAGCCCGGCCGGTGTGTCGCCAGGTGGCACACTGTGCGCGTGAGCGACCAGGACGACACGGGTGACGTCCGCGGGGACGTCACCGCCAACTGGGTCGACGCCACGCGTGAGGCGCTCGGCGACGATGCAGCGGTGCTCGATGAACTGCTGCCGGTTCTTCCGGCCGGCTACGACGAGCTCAACCGACCCAACACGGCACGCGTCGATCTCCCGATCATCGCCTCACTCGCTGCCGATCCGGATGGCAACATCCGCACGGCGATCACGCGGTTCGTGGCAGCGGCCGCCGACGAGTACCGGTTCCGGGTCTATCGACGTGGGCGTTCCATCCCGCTTGCCGATCTGCTCCCGATCCTCGATCAGCTGGGCCTGCGCGCCCTCGACGAGCGGGCGTTCGCGTTCGAGTTCCCCGATGGCACCGAGGTCCATGTGCACGATGTCGGCGTGCAGTTGCCGGCAGGCGTGGTGCTCACCGACGCACTCACCATCGAGCTCCGTGATGCGTTCGAGGCCGCCTTCGGCGGCGAGGTGGACGCCGACGGATTCAACCGGCTCGTGCTCGCCGCGGGTCTCACCGCTCGCGAGGCCGAGATCGTGCGCGCCTACGCGGGTTACCTGCGTCAGATCGGGTTCCCGTCGAGTCAGCCATCGATCATCGCGACCACGGTGGCGTATGCGCCGATCACGAGACTGCTGGTTGATCTGTTCGTCCGGCGCTTCGACCCGGCGCGCACGCGCGAGGCGAACGACGAACAGGAGCTGCGTACGTCCATTGCCGAAGCACTGGATGCAGTGCCGAGTCTCGACGCCGATCGCATCCTCCGAACGCTGCTTGCGCTGATCGACGCCACGCTGCGGACGAACGTGTTCCGGCCCGGCGAGGCCGGGGCGCATCGGCCGGTGATGGCGTTCAAGCTCGATCCGGCGCGCGTCCCCGACCTCCCGGTGCCAAAGCCGATGTACGAGATCTGGGTGTTCTCGCCACGGGTCGAGGGCGTCCATCTCCGTGGTGGGCGTATCGCCCGCGGCGGCATCCGGTGGAGCGATCGCCGCGAGGACTTCCGCACCGAGGTGCTCGGTCTGGTGAAGGCGCAGATGGTGAAGAACGCCGTGATCGTGCCCACGGGTGCGAAAGGCGGCTTCATCCCCAAGCGCGCCACGCCGACGCCGGAGGCGTTCCGTGCCGAGGGACTTGCCTGCTACCGCGAGTTCATCACGGGGCTGCTCGACGTCACCGACAACCTCGTCGGCGGTGCCGTGGTGCCGCCGCCCGACACGGTCCGCTACGACGGCGACGACCCGTACCTGGTGGTGGCCGCCGACAAGGGGACCGCGACCTTCAGCGACGTCGCGAACGAGATCTCGAACGCGGCTGGCTTCTGGCTCGGCGACGCGTTCGCGTCAGGTGGCAGTGCCGGCTACGACCACAAGGTGATGGGGATCACCGCGCGCGGTGCATGGGAGAGCGTGCGCCGTCATGCTCGCTCGATCGGCAAGAACGCGGATCGCGACCCGATCACCGTCGTGGGCATCGGAGACATGTCGGGCGACGTGTTCGGCAACGGGCTGCTGCGCTCGCACCACCTCAAGTTGCACGCGGCGTTCGACCACCGGCACATCTTCATCGACCCCGATCCGAACCCGGAGCGCTCGTACGAGGAGCGTCTCCGCCTGTTCGAGCTCCCGCGCAGCAGCTGGGACGACTACGACCGCGCGCTCATCTCCGACGGGGGTGGCGTGTTCGCACGCACGTTGAAGAGCATCGAACTGTCTGTCGCCGCCCAGCGCGCCCTCGGCACCGATCGCTCGACGTTCACGCCGACCGAACTGATCTCGGCGATCCTGCGCGCACCGGTCGACGTGTTGTGGAACGGGGGCATCGGCACCTACGTGAAGGCGTCGACCGAGACGCATGCCGACGCGGGCGACCGTGCGAACGACTCACTTCGGGTCGACGGCGCCGACCTGCGCTGCCGCATTGTCGGCGAAGGTGGCAACCTCGGATTCACCCAGCGGGGCCGGATCGAATACGCGCTGGCGGGTGGGTTGATCAACACCGATGCGATCGACAACTCCGCGGGTGTCGACTGCAGCGACCACGAGGTCAACATCAAGATCCTCCTCAACGACGTGATGGCCACCACCACGATGACCATCGACGAGCGCAACGTCCTGCTCGCCTCGATGACCGACGAGGTCGCCGATCAGGTGCTCGACGACAACCGGGCGCAAACGCTGGTGCTGTCGATCGCGCGACGCCAAGCGCTCCCGATGGTCAACGTGCACGCCCGCTACCTGCACCAACTCGAAACGGAGGGTTGGATCGATCGTGGGCTCGAGTTCCTCCCCACCGATCGCCAGATTGCCGAGCGCCAGGCAGCCGGCGGTGGCCTCACCACCCCCGAGTTCTCGGTGCTCCTCGCGTACACGAAGACCACCAACATCGCGCTCGTCGAAGGGTCCGATCTTCCCGACGACGCCTACCTCGAACCGGAGTTGGTGCACTACTTCCCGACACCGCTACGCGAACGTTTCCCCGACGAGATTCGTCGACACCGGTTGCGTCGGGAGATCATCGCCACCCAACTCGGCAACCAATTGGTCAACATTTCCGGGATCTCGTTCGACCATCGCATGGCGGAGGACACCGGTGTCGGTGTGGTGGAACTGCACCGGGCGTGGATTGCTGCCCGTGACATCCTCGATGTGGTCGACCTCTGGTCGCAGATCGAGGCGATCGGTGACGAGGTGCGCGTCGACGTGCAGATCGATCTGTTCCTCGATCTGCGCCGGATGCTCGAGCACGGTGTGCTGTGGCTGCTGCGCCATCGTCGTCCGCCGTTCGACATTCGCAGCACCGTCGACCAGTTCAGCGTGCCGATGAAGCGGCTTGCGGCGGCAGATGGGATCGTGACCGGCCGGATGCTCGACCTCACGTTCGCGCGTGAGGCCGGCCGCCTCGCGGTCGGTGTGCCCGAGCGACTCGCGCAGCGTGCTGCGACGTGGCCGATCGCGCACACCCTGTTCGACGTGATCGAGATCGCCGAGGCGCGTGCGCTCGATCCGACGGACGTGGCTCGGACCTACTGGTCGATGTTCGACGCAGTGGAGGCCGGGTGGCTGTGGGACGCGATCGGCGCCTTGCCGCGCAGCGACCGCTGGCAGACGCAGGCACGGTCGGCGCTCCGCGATGACCTGCTTGCCGTTCTGTGCGACCTCACCCGCGATGCACTCGAGCTCGGCTCGCTCGACCAGTGGCGATCGTTGAACGAGCGCCTGCTCGCTCGGACGTCGACGATGTTCCTCGAGCTCCGCCGGGTCGACGTGCACGACCTCACCACGTTGACGGTCGGATTGCGGCAGCTCCGCAACCTCGCGATCAGCACGTTGCACTCCACCTGACGAGGCCCGCCGCTAGCGTGCGACCCGCCATGGACGCTCCCCGGTTCCGTATCGCGCCGTCGCCCACCGGCTTCTTTCACGTCGGCGGGGCTCGCACCGCGCTCTACAACTGGGCGCTCGCCAAGCAACTCGGTGGCACGTTCGTGCTCCGCATCGAAGACACCGACGCCGAGCGCAACCGACCCGAATGGAACCAGGGGATCATCGACGCCCTGGCCTGGATCGGCATCAACGCCGACGACCCCGCCTTCGAGGGCCCGTACTTCCAGAGCGCGTACGCCGACGAGCACATCGCGGCGGCGCACCGACTTCACGTCGCTGGTTTCGCCTACTACTGCGACATGACCAGCGAGGAGATCCAAGCGCGAGCCGCGGCCGAGGGCACGACCGGCTACGGCGGCTGGTCGCGAGATCGCGGGCTCGATGCAGCGCCCGGGCGAGTGCTTCGATTCCGCGTGCCGGATGGCGAGACGATCGTGCACGACGCGGTGCGCGGTGACGTCGTGTTCGACAACGCGACGATCGAGGACTTCGTTCTGCTGCGCGGGAACGGCTCGCCGATGTTCCTGCTGGCCAACGTGGTCGACGACATCACGATGCGGATCAGCCACGTCATCCGCGCCGAGGAGCACCTGCCGAACACCCCGAAGCAACAGATGCTCTGGGAGGGACTCGGCGAAGCGCCACCGGTATGGGGCCACGTGCCGGTGCTGGTGAACGAACAGCGCAAGAAGATCTCGAAACGCCGCGACAAGGTCGCCCTCGAGAGTTACCGCGACGAGGGCTACCTGCCCGACGCGATGGTGAACTATCTCATGACGCTCGGATGGTCGCCCGGCGATGTGGAGATCGTGCCGTGGGGCGACGTCGAGTCGCGTTTCCGCCTGGAAGACGTGTCGCACTCGCCGGCGTTCTTCGACCTGAAGAAGCTCGCCGCGTTCAACGGCGACTACATCCGCAGGTTGACGGCGGCCGAGTTCGTCACCGCGTGTGAGCCGTGGCTCGCGCAGTGGCGCGACACGCACCCCGACGCGGTGTGGGACCAGACCGTGTTCGAGGCCATCGCACCGCACGTCCAACTCCGCGCGGTCACGCTGTCCGAGGCTCCGGGCGTCGTCGACTTCCTGTTCCTCCCCGAGCCCGAGTTCGACGAGGCGAGCGTGTCGAAGGCGATGTCGACCGAAGGTGCTGCCGACGTGGTGGCGCAGAGCATCGACGCGTTCGCAGCGTGCGAGTGGGATGTGGAGTCGATCAAGCACGCCTTCGAAGAGGTCGCCGAGCGCAACGGGCTGAAGCTCGGCAAGGCACAGGCACCCGTACGCGTGGCCGTGACGGGACGTACCGTCGGCCCGCCGCTGTTCGAATCGCTCGAGTTGCTCGGTCGAGACGTGGTGATCCATCGCCTGCGGTCGTTGCCGCCCGGCGTGCACGTGCAGTGACCGATCCGACGCCTGTCGGCGGGGTGGCGATCGTCGCCCCGTCGTCGCGTCCCCGTCGAGCCGGCAGGCGCATCCTGTTCGCGCTGCTGCTGCTGTTCGTCGTGCTCATCGGGTACTACGGCATCTCGGTGCTCCAGGTGCGCCACACCGGTCGCAGCGATCAGGCCCGACCTGTCGACGCGATCGTGGTGATGGGTGCGGCGCAGTACGACGGCCGCCCATCGCCGCAACTCGCCGCGCGGCTCGACCACGTGGTGGAGCTGTGGCAGCAGGGCCTCGCGCCGCTGGTGGTGGTGACCGGTGGCAAGCGCCCCGGCGACAGGTTCACCGAAGCCGCTGCCTCTGCCCGTTACCTCACGGACCGCGGCGTGCCGAACGACGCCATCCTGCGCGAGGACCAGGGCACGAACTCCTACGACTCGATCGTCGGTGTGCGTGACCTCCTCGCCGCCCGAGGACTCGATCGGGTCGTGATGGTGAGCGACCCGTATCACTCGTTGCGGATTCGGCTCACCGCCGACGAACTCGGTCTCGAGGCGTTCGTGTCGCCGACTCGCACCAGCCCGGTGCGCGGCTCGATGGCCTTTCGTCGTGAGTTGAAAGAAGCGGCCGGCGTGGCGCTCGGTCGGATCATCGGCTTCGATCGCCTGCTCGACATCACCGGCTGAATCACCGGCTGGCGGCGAGTTCCATCGAGAGCACCGGATGCACCATGTCCCCATCATGTCGCGGCGTGTGGTGATCCGGCCGCCGTTGCTAGGCTCTTGGTCCACGGGTCGCCCCGCTGGGGAATGGTGTAATTGGCAACACAGCAGTTTCTGGTACTGTTATTCAGGGTTCGAGTCCTTGTTCCCCAAC
>JBMOFX010000051.1:0-13560 GCA_049318665.1 Ilumatobacteraceae bacterium
ACGCGACGTGGTGATGATGGCGCGCTATCGACACCGCGGGCTGCTCGGTCGCATCCGCAAGGCCGACCACGATGCGGTCGACGCCGCGCTCGAACGCGTCGACATCACGGCGCTCGCATCAACGCCGCTGCGCTCACTCTCAGGCGGTCAGCAGCAGCGCGCCTACCTCGCCCACCTGCTCGCCCGAGAGGCCGATCTGCTCCTGCTCGACGAGCCGACGGCAGGCCTCGACGCAGGGGCGATGGAGCGCTACTCGCAGATCATCGGCGAGGAACTCGACCGCGGCGCCGCTGTGGTCACCGCCACGCACGATGTGCGCGACGCGTCGCTCGCAACACACGTGATGCTGCTCGCCGGGCGGGTCGTCGCGTCGGGGACGCCGCACGACGTGCTCACCGCTGAGCGGCTGTCGGAGGCGTTCGGGATCGAGCTGCTTGCTGTGGAGCACGGTGACCACACCGACATCGTGGTGCCCGACCGTCCGCATGCCCATGGGGAACACGACCACCATCGCCGCTGAGGCGGCAGCGGTCAGTCGCAGTCGGCGCAGGTGCCGACGACATCGAGGCGATGCCCCGACGGTCGGAACCCGCTGACGCCGATCGCTCGTTCGAGCACCGATTCGATGGTCTTCTCCGCCTTCGGGGGCACCACGAAGTCGTCGACTCGACCGCAGCTCACGCAGATCAGGTGATGGTGGTGGCCCATCAGATCTTCCGAGAGCTCGAAGCGAGCGCGATCGTCAGTCGAGACGACCTTCTGAACGACACCCGCTGCTTCGAGCACCGCCAGGTTGCGATACACCGAGCTCTGCGTGAGCTTCGGTCCGAGCTCGAGCAGGTCGGGAATGGTGGCGGGTCGGCCGAGACGCACGAGCATCTCCACGATCTCTCGTCGACCCTTGGTGTACACCTGCTCGCTGCCGTGGATGCGGGGCGCGACGGCATCGTGCACATCGGCGATGTCGATCGGCTGCACCTCCACAGGCGCACCCTACTGTCGAATGGGAACCGATAGGAACGTCAGTCGGCGCACGCGTCGTTTGCAGATGGGGTGGGCACGCGTTAGAAGAACGCCATGACGACCTTGCCGAACCGACCGAACAGCGCACTCGTGGTCATCGACGTGCAGAACGGCGTGGTGGGGGAGGCGCACGACCGAGATGCCGTGATCGCCAACATCAACACGCTTGTGGGGCAGGCGCGGGCAGACGGCGTGCCGGTCGTGTGGGTCCAGCACTCCGATGGCGAACTCACCCAGCACACCGAAGCGTGGGAGTTCGTGCCCGAATTGCAGATCGACGACGGTGACCCCGTGGTGCACAAGCGCTATGGCGACTCCTTCGAAGCCACCGACCTCGAGGAGCAACTCGCCACCCGAGGTGTGGGCCGCGTGATCATCACGGGCGCACAGACCGATGCCTGCGTTCGCGCCACCCTGCACGGCGCGTTCGTTCGCGGCTACGACACGACGCTCGTGTCGGACGCGCACACCACCGAGGACTTCTCGGCCTACGGGCTGCCGCCCGCCGACAAGGTGATCGCACACACCAACATGTACTGGACGTGGCAGGCCGGCCCCGGCCGAATCGCGCAGGTGGTCGCCACCGCCGACGTCGACTTCACCCCGAGTGCGTGACCGAGCCGCTCTCCGCGAACTCGCGGGGCTTGCGATGGTCGCCACGGCGGATGGCATCGACCACCGACTCGTCCACGCCCTGGCTCGCCATCCATGCCGCCAGCTGCTCGTCCTGGTCGACGAACGTGGGGGCGGGCAACGGGGCGACGGGGGGCGGGAACGATGCAATGGGGCTCGCTGCCGGCGGAGGAGGTGTTCGGCGGCGCCTGAAGACGCGCCACACGATGAACGCGTCGATGAGGATGATCACGCCCACGATGAGGGCGAGGAGGCCCGAGGGAAACGTCGAGGTCTGTTGCGCCGTCGTTGCGTTTGCGCGAATGGCGCGCACGTCGGCTTGGATCCAGTAGTCGCCGTACGCGAACGCCTCGAGCGTGAGGTCGGCGTCGATGGTCACCGATTCGTTGGGCGGAATCGAGGCGAAGCTCTCGGTGGCGCCGAAGCCGGTGGGTGGCGAGTCCTTGCCGACCGCGATGTCGATCGTGCCAGTCCCCGTTTCCTTCGTCCCCGTGTTGGTGAGTGTGAGCTGTACGTGACGTCGCGGCCCGAACCCGAGGAAGTCGCGCCACGAGCGTTGGTTCGTGATGGTCATCGACAGGCTGATCGAGGTGCCGTCGTCAGACGGTGGCCGAGTGGGCGTGTTGTCCGACACCGGATGACCTGCGATGACGATCGGCGTGACCGCCACTGCCTCAGACCGAGTGGAGCGCGCCAGAATCACGCATGGACACGGCGCAGGCGGCGCCACGACCGTGAGCTTCACCCCGAACACGCCCCAGCTCCCCACGCCGAATGTGCGGCTCGAAGGCATGTCGCAGTCGGGGGTGCCGTTGACGCCGTTGTTGCCGCAGATCTGCACGCTGACGGTGCCCTCGGGCCACCCGGTGCCGCGGACGATCATCGTCTCGTCAGGGAGCCAACTCGGCTTGATCACCGAGATGACGGGCGGACCGACCGGCGGCGCGGTGCCCTGGGCGTGCAACGTCGGGCTCGCCACCACGATCGTCAGCGCAACGGCCGCCGCCGCCATCCACTTCATCCCACTGGTTCGGGGGTCGGTAGTGACTGAGGTACATCACCCTGCTGCGATCGGGCGCGTCGACGCCGGATGAGCACGATGGCGACGATGATGATGACGAGCAGGGCGATCAGGAAGCCCCAGGGGACCGCCCAGAACGTGGTGTTGCGAGTGACGGTCGCGCCGGCGTCGGTCGTCACCTCGACGGTTACTCGTCCACGCAGCACCGGAGCATCGCCCCACTCGTACGAGAGCGGCAGCCTCGAACCGGGCAGCAGACTCGGGAGCGCGACCTCGGGGTAGGTGTAC
The DNA here is from genome assembly GCA_049318665.1 of Ilumatobacteraceae bacterium. Taxonomy (GTDB): domain Bacteria; phylum Actinomycetota; class Acidimicrobiia; order Acidimicrobiales; family Ilumatobacteraceae; genus VFMC01. The sequence continues at coordinate 2,966 of JBMOFX010000051.1, forward strand.
ATCAGTCGACTCCGCGCGTCGTACTGACGGATCTTGAGCGTCGCGCTGAGACGCTGGTTGCCAGCGTTGTAGACCACGAACGAGACGTTGGTCTTGCCCCCGTTCAATCCGGGAATCGGAGCGGCCTTCACTGACGCAGTGAGGTCGTCGACCCCCACGATCGGGATGAGCGGACCGGCCACGCGAATCAGTGCCAGCGCAGCGACCGCTGTCACCACAGTGACCGTGTTGCCCCCGCCAGTGGCGTCGGCTGGGTCGACGATCGGTGCTGCTGCGATGCCGAACGCGTAGTCGCCCGGTATCGCCTCGAGCGGCACCCGGATGTCGAACGGAATCGACTTCGAGGTTTGCGGCGGGATGGTCATTCGGCCGTTGCCGAGGTCGCTCGTGTAGCGGAGCCAGGTGGCTGGCTCCTCGACGGAGGCATCACTGGCCTTCACGCCGATCTTGCCGCTCGGGGTGTTGAATGCGTTGGCCACGTAGACGTTGACGTCGACGGGCGTGTCGCCGAGGTTCGAGACCACGACGCGATCGGTCTGCGTGGCTCCGGGTTCGAGTGTGTAGGCGAACGTCGTGCGGCGGATACCGCCACCGGTGGTCTCCGGTGTGACGGAGATCTTGCCGTCATCGGTGGCGTGAGCTGTCGGCCCCCCAGTTGGGAGCGCCGTGATCGTGAGTGCGAGCAGGAGGAACGACGTCCATCGACGACGGGTCCGCCACCCGCGTGCAGAGGCTTGCAACATGCATCATCCCTTCCAAGAACGTCGGAAGGACCGGGGGCCTTGCGACCCCCGGTCCTTCGTCACCGAGTGCTCGGACGTTACTGGCTGACGATCGTAACCGTGATCAGACCGGTGTAGTCATCCGCCGCCGTCGTCGGTCGCGCTGCGACCAGGACGTCGAAGGTGAGGTTGAAGATGCCTGCTGCCCGGCCGTTTGCATCGGCATTGACGGAGCAGATCTCAGCACCGTCCTCGACCGCCGGGTTGGAGTCCTCATCACCGATGGGCTCCGGCTCATCTCCAAGTACCGGCTCGCCGAGCTGCTCGATGCCGAACAGCCCGTCGGCTTCGGAGGCTGCACAGTCCGTGGGCACGATCCACACGTCCTGAGCCAGGATGAGGTTGCTGCGCTGGGCGGAACCCGTGAGATCCTGGGTGTTGGCCGTCACGACGAAACCGGCGTTCGAGCCGGTGAAGTCACCGACGACCAGCTGGCCCTGCTCACCCGAATCAGGCGTGCCCGGCTCGCTGACCTGGTACCAGGTGTCCGGATCCGACAGATCGATGAGGCTCAGGTCGGGTGCGGGCACCTCGACTGCTGCTTCCTCCATGAAGATCGCGAGGCTGCCAGGCAGCACCGCCGCGGTGACGATCAACGCTGCAGTACAACCGTCGCCGTCTTCAGGAGCTCCGGCGCAGGTGCCGATGCCTTCGGTCTGATCGACCGTGAGCGTCTGCGTGTACGCAGCGGCGCCCGAGGTTCCGGCCACCACGATCGAGGCAGTGGGGTACGGGACATCGAGCGTGGTGACGGAGCGGCCGATGCCATCCGCCAGAATGCTGATGTCGGCACCCATCTGCAGACCGTTGGTGTCCTTCAACTTGACGGTGCCGGTGGTGTTGGGGTTGAGACCGGTGACGGTCAGCGTGGTCTGAGCGGCAACGCCACCCGTGAGCGCCGACTTGGTCGCCGAACCCGCACCGAGAATCTGCAGCGGCGCGTATTGCGTCTGCGTGAAGCTGTAGAGGCCCCCGCCCGTCCCGGGCACCTCGGTGAAGCCAGGGCCTGCACTTGCGGCAGCGACGATGTTCGTCGCCTTGATCTGGAGGAAGTACGCGCCAGGCGTGGCGCCGGCGTAGACGAACGCGCCCGACAGGCTTCCGTCGGCAATCACGCCGCCCCAGATGGTGCCGCCACCAGCAACCTTGACCAGTGCTGCACTGCTGCAACCGGTTCCCGTCGCCGTGGTGCACAGCGAGACCTGCACGTCGGTGACGCTGTTGCCGGGAAGCCACGTCGTCGGGTCGGTCGGTGAGAGGTTGTTGGCCGACGGGATGAAGCCGATGCCACCGAATGCGGTGGGGGCCCCGGGCCGAGTGGACGGGCAGGACTTCGCCGGTGCCGTGATCGCTGGGCGACCCGTGCAGTCCGCGATCAGATCCGAGAACGCCGGAGGCGCGAGAGGGCCAGCGACCTGAGCGGTCGTGATGTTCGCGATCGGAACCGCGAACGCCGCTGTCTGAGTGACGTTGGCCAGGATGAGCAGACACGGGATGACGGTGTTGTCACGCTGGCACGTCTTGCCTGCCGGAAGGCCGCCGAGGTTGCCCGTGACGGTGACGTTGCCGGCAGTGACGTTGACGCTGAGTGGAGCGCCGGCCGCACCCGAGAGCGGAGCACAGTTGTCGCTGACGCCAGCCAAACTCCCCACATCAGCGCCGACCAGCGGTGTGGTACCGGACATGTTGGCGCACCAGGTGGCCTGCAGGTTGGTGCTGGCGTCGACCGTGGCACCGGTGTTGTCCTTCACTGAGGTGAGCTGCAAGTTGACGCCGCCACCGGCCGGGTTCGCCGGCCACGTTGTAAAGGTGTTCAGGTCGACTGCCGAGCCCTGCTGCTGGTTGATCAGTGCAGTCGGCAGGTTTCCTGCTGCTTGCGCCGGGAGCGATGTGCTCACGACGGTGATGGAGCTTGCGAGCAAGGCTCCGCCGAGCAGTGCACGCCACCTCCTTGTTACATGCCTATCCATGTGGTTCCCCCCAGGGTTGGTTGTGTTGCGGTTGGTTGTGTTGCGGTTGGTTGAGTCGCGGTTCACGGGGTCCACCCGAGTGGGTTCAGCCCAGTGAAGGTGGCAATCGGGAGGTCGCGGTTCGGGTCCACCGCCGGCGCCGCACGCGACGACAGGGCGACCTTCACCACGTTCGGGCCGATACCGATCGAGGTCTCTGCGTTGTCGAACGTCATCGATGCCGAGCCGCCTTGGGGGCCCTTGTACGTGAAGACGATGGTGAGCGTTGCTCCCACGATCGGCTTGCCGACCTTGACGACGCTGACGTCATTGCTGTTGATGGTCAGCGTGCCAGCGGCCGCGTTGATCGTGCACGTGTTCACCTTGCCGACGGTCTTGGCTGCCGACGGGACACAGCTGTTCGCCGTCAAGTTGGCCTTGTCGTACTTGTAGACGATCTTCGAGCCCTGGACGTTCAGCGGCACGGACGAGTTGACCGGCGCCGTCAGCAGCAGCTTGGAGACCGTGATGACGTCAGCAGCACCCTTCTTCCCCTTCTTCACCTTCGTCTTCATGGTGAACTTGGTTGCCTGATCGGAGTTGATCTTCGCGTCGTAGGTGGCGTCCGTGGTGCAGAACGGGAAGATGCCAACAGCGCCTGCGTCGATGTTCACGGACAGAAACTGCGTGTTGGTGTCTGCGTCCGGCGCGACCGGGGGCAGCGCCGGGATCCCGAGGATCGTGTCGCCAGGCTTGCCGGTGCAGTCTGCCGACGGCGAGGTCGGCAACTTCGGCACCTTGCCAGCTGACGTGGCGGTTGCGTTCGTCGCGTCGACCTTGCACTTCATCGGCGGGAACTTCTTGCCGGGGTACTCGTCGGTGTCGAGCGAGATCTTGCCGGCGTCGTTCGCGAAGCCGGGCGTGGCGGACGCGTACTTGCCGCCAGCGATCGTGAGGGCGAACTCCTTGGAGATCGGATCGAACCCGGCGACCGTCGGGGTGCAGGTGAGCGTGAGCTTGCTGAGTAGTTGGGTGGTCGCTGGCTGATCAAACGTCACCCGGAGCTTCCCGAATTCACCTTCGAGGCCGAGCGGCCACGGGTTGCCACCGGTGACGGTCAGGAGCTTCCCGTCGATCTTGGTCGGCTTGGCCAACTTGGCCTGTGCGGTCGGGATCGCGGCCGGGATGGCCAGCACCCCGAGCGCCACGATTCCAGCGATGATTCGCTTCATCAGATTCCCCCATTTCTGTGATTGATACGAACCGCACTCTCTGCGACAGATGTCACGATGAACGCTGGTTCTTCACAACTCTTGAACAACAGCAGATGAAATCTTGCCGTTGTGCAGAAAGTGTGCGGCTGCTGTCGAACCGGTGTGATTGACGGAGGAGAGTTGCCCCCTACTGGGGAACGGGCAGGGGGAAGCTCACGTGGGGAACAGACTTCGTATTGGGGCCATCGTGGCGACGTTGGCGGGCGCGACCTTGGTGTCGACGGCGATCACGAGCACTTCGGTGAGCGCGGCGCCTTCGATCACCACGACGACGCCGTTGGCGTGCAACAACACGTTCAACGCGTCGAAGTTCCCGCTCGAGTACCGGGTGGTGTCGACCCCGTCGGCCAACCCGATCGCTCCCGGCTCGAGCTTCACTGTCAACTTCAACGTGACGGTGGTGCTGTCAGCGGGCTTCCTGAATGCGGTGTACGCAGCAATCGGTCAGGTCTCGGCGATTCCGATCACGAACGACGTCGCAACCATCACGCCGCGCTCGGGCGCGACCGGTCCGGACGTGCAGGTGGTGCTGCCGGCGACCTTCACGATTCCGAAGCCAGCCACCACGCCGGTGACCGAGGGCCAGGAGGTGCCGCTCGGGAGCGTGCAGGGCACCTACACCGCTGCGGCGAGCGGAGAGGTGTCGTTCCAGTTCAAGGGGAATGCCTTTGCACCCACCGACACGCTGCCCGGCGGTTTCACCGAGGCTGGGTGGACAGGTAACGGGGGCGCGGCCGCGCTCACCCCGTCCGGACTGGCGACCTACACGCGGGCCAGCCTGGTGAGCGGACTCGTGAAGCCCTTCCTCGTCTGCATGCCGGGCGCGTGGACGCAGGGCGGCACCGTGGACGCACCCACATTCGCGGCGCCGTTGATTCCTGCCACCGCGGGCTTTGTGTCGGTGCCCATCGGTTCCGGGCCAGCCACCACGGTTCCTGTCACCACGACGCCGGGGTCGACCGTTCCGCCGGTGACGACCGTTCCGCCGGTGACGACTGCGCCTCCGGTGACGACTGCTCCGCCGGTGACGACTGCGCCTCCGGTGACGACTGCTCCGCCGGTGACGACGGCGCCTCCGGTGACGACTGCTCCGCCCGTCACGACCGCTCCGCCGACGACGGCGCCGCCATCGACGGCGCCGGGCACCACGGTGCCGGCAACCAAGGTGACGGGGTCGGCCACCTACAGCGCAACGTGCACCGACAACCTCGTGAACGGCACGTACGCCCTCACGTTCGCGGCCACCGCCAGTGCGTTCTCACCCCAGCCCGCCGGTGGCACGGTCACCGTTTCGGACCAGTCGTGGAAGATCACGATCCCCGCCGAGCTCGCTGCGACCCTCTCCGGTGTGGTCGGACCGAGCTTCCAGAGCACCTTGAAGTTGACGCTCGCCGCCAGTAACGCCACACCGGCGACGGTTGCGTCTCCGGACATCACAGCGACCATCGCGATCGCTGGCGCAGGCCCGGCCACCTTCACCGTCCCGGTACCGAACATGGTGTTCACCGCCACGGGTGCTGGCCCGGTGGCGGTCAAGTTCGCCGGCTCCGTCACCACGGTCACGATTCAGGGGACGGCGGTGGCGCTCACGTGCTCGGTCACCGGCACAGCGCCCGCACTGCTGACCATCCAGACCTACGGGCCGTCGCTCCCTACCACCACCACGACGCCTGGGGCCACGACCACGACCGTGGTTGGCTCGGGGGCCGGTGGTGCCACCACCACCACCGTGAGGCGCATCACCGGGGGCACGCTCGCCAACACCGGCTCGCCGCTCGCGCTGGTGTGGTTCCAGGTGTTCATCGCCCTCGCCATCGTGCAGCTCGGCGTGTGGCTGTGGGCGGTCAGCAGTCGTCGGCGCCGCTGATCTCGGTCGGTTCTCGTCGGATCTCGGTCGGATCCAGTTCGGTTCCCGCCGGCGGCGTCAGCCGCCGGCGGCCGCGCTGGCAGCACCGAAGGTGTTCACCGAGGGGTCGAACCGGTAGCCGATGCCGTACACCGTGGCGATCACGCCTTCGGACGCACCGAGCTTGAGACGCAGCCGACGGACGTGCTCGGTCACCGTCGCGACGCCCTGCCACTTCGGCTCTGAGCCCCACACCGCCGCCAACAACTGTTCGCGAGCGAGTGCTCGGCGCGGGTGCTTGGCGAGGTAGGCGAGGAGGTCGAACTCGATGGGGGTGAGGTGCACCACCTCACCATCCGACGTGACCGCCCGTGCAGCAAAGTCGATCGTGAGTCCTGCGGCGTGCACGACGGTGTTCTCCACCGCGGCGACGACACGGCGTCGAACGGCGTGCACCCGTGCGGCGAGCACCTCGGGGTCGACAGTTCGCGGCACGAAGTCGTCGGCGCCGAGGCGCAGGCTCAGCACGCAGAGGCTTGGCGAGTCGTCACCGCCGATCACGAGCCACGGCACCGGCGTGGTGCGTGCGAACTCGTAGACGACTTCCATTTGCCAACACGTGGTCGACGGAACGTCGATGACGACGAAGTCCGCATCGGCCACCCCGAAGCGCTGCTGTACGTCGCGCGCAGACGCTGCGCTGGCGGTGCGGAACCGGTGCCCGACGGCGTCCTCGATGAAGACGCGCAGGTCCGGGTCGTCGGACACGACGAACATCACCGGCATCCCGGTATCGACCGACTCGATCGTCGGCGTACTTGGCAATCCTCTCACCAGACCCCCCCACCATGGTCGCGAGGACCCCTACTCAACACGCTCGGCAGACCCGGCGCAAGTGGGAAGCCCGTTCCGTGACTCAGGGCCCGCGGTCGGCCCACCGCGCTCAGCGGTCGAAGCCGACCAGGGTGCGGTACACGTCCACGTACCGATCGATCATCCTCGCCACGTCGAAACGCTCCGCGGCGACGAGACGGATGACCTCGCGATCAAGGGCGGCGACCGCCCCGCACGCGACGACCGCCTCGTCGACGCCTGTCACCAGGAAGCCGGTGCGTCCGTGTTCGATCAGTTCGGGCATCGACCCGCGGCGGTGCGCGATGACCGGCGTGCCACACGCCATCGCTTCCACGACGCTGTAGCCGAACGGCTCGTCGAAGTCGACGAGGTGGAGGAGCGCGTGGGCGTTGCCGAGCACGCTCGACCGCTCGCCTGCGCCGATCGGGCCCAGATACCGGACCCGTCCGTCGTGCAGATGTGGCTCGACCGCGGTCCGGAAGTAGTCGGCATCTTGGATGATGCCAGCGATGTCGAGCCGGCGTCCCGCGCGATGAGCGACCTCGATCGCGTGCGCGGTGCCCTTGTCGGGATGGATCCTGCCGAAGAACAGCAGGTACTCGCCGGGCTCGACACCGAGCGCGAACGAGGCTGTGTCGATGCCGTGGTGAATGGTCGCGGCGTAGTGCAAGCGCGGATGTCGATCGGCATCGCTGATCGCGACGTAGTGCGTGGTCGCGTCGTACCGCTCGTACACCGGGACGATCGACGCGGATGAGAATCCATGGATCGTCGTGACGACCGGTGTGTCGACGAGCGACGAGTAGGTGAGCGGCAGGAAGTCGAAGCCGTTGTGGATGATGTCGAAGTCGTCGGCGCGTTCGAACACGGATGCGATGTGCACGCACTCGGCCACCTTCGGGTCGATCGATGGATCGTCCGTCCAGCCGTGCGGGCTCGTTGCGCGCAACGTGGCGGACGTGATCGAGTCACCGGTCGCGAACAGCGTCACCTGATGGCCACGTTCGACGAGGCCCTCGGTGAGCAACGAGGCGAACTGCTCCCACGGTCCGTAGTGGTGGGGCGGCGTTCGCCAGGCCAGGGGCGCGAGCACCGCAACACGAAGGGGAGCGCCGTGGTGGGCGCCGGCGGGGTCGGCAGGGATGGCGCCACCCTAGCCAGGCACGGTCGAACGAGGCCGGGGGTAGGGTGGAGACATCCCTCTTGGATGAGTGCGCCTTCTTGGGCCGGACGGCCTTCATGGCTCTGTCGCCCTCCGCAGGCGGACGCCTCGGACGAGCCAACGTCAGGAGCGCGACCGTGCATCCCCACCTCATTCCGACCCTCGTGGACGGCGAGGTCATCAGCAGCCGCACGTTCGGCATGCTCTCGACGTTCCCGCCGACGGCCTGCGGCATCGCCACCTTCGCTGCAGCGTTGAGTGCTGGCCTCGTGGCGCACGGGGCGACGGTCGATGTCGTCCGCTGCGGGGCCACGCCATCGCTCGAAGACCCGCTCGTGGCCGCAGCGCTGCGCTCGGGAACGGCTGCGGATCTGGCGGCCGGCATCGCGGCGCTCAATGCGACTGACGTGGTGATCGTCCAACACGAGTACGGCATCTACGACGGCGCCGACGGCGAGGCGGTGCTCGAGGTGATGGCCGGTATCGATGCGCCCATCGTCCTCATCGCGCACACCGTCGTCACCGACCCGACCGCCGGTCAGCGTTCGGTCCTCGAACGGGCCTGTGCGCTGGCCGACGTGGTGGTGGTGATGACGGAGACCGCCCGCCACCGGCTGCTCGCTGGCTTCGATGTCGATGCGACGTCGGTCATTGTGATCCCTCACGGCGCGGCCACGCCACCCGTGTCGACGGTGGCAGCATCGACCTCGGCCCCGCCCCGTCCCAACCGACGGCAACGAGTGCTCACCTGGGGGCTGCTTGGGCCCGGGAAAGGCATCGAGTGGGCGATCGACGCGTTCGCCGAGCTCGCCGACCTCGACCCGGCACCGACCTACACGATCGCGGGTGCCACCCACCCGAAGGTCCTCGAACAGGTCGGTGAGGGGTATCGGGAGATGCTGATCGAGCGGGCGAGCGCGAGTGGCGCCGGTGCGAGCATCAGTTTCGACGACTCGTATCGCGATCTCGAATCACTGACCACGCTGATCCGATCGGCGGATCTGGTGGTGCTGCCCTACGACTCGGCCGACCAGGTGACCTCCGGCGTGCTGGTCGACGCCATCGCCGCTGGGTGCCCGGTCGTGTCGACGGCGTTTCCTCATGCGGTCGAGCTGCTCGCCACTGGGGCGGGCATCGTGGTGCCGCAACGCGACGCTGCCGCACTCGCCGCAGCGATGCGAGCGGTGCTCGTCGATGACGAGTTGCGCGGTGCCATGTCAGCCGAAGCGCGACGGCTCGCACCCGAGTTGTCATGGGCCGCAGTCGCGGGGCGCTACGACGCGCTCGGCGCGCGGCTGATCGGCGACCGTTTGGTCGAGGGGCCGGTCGGACCGTGAGTGGCGTCGCACCGCCACCGCCGTTCGCGACCGCGTCGCAACGCCCACCGCTGCTTCCTGCGTGGCGGCACGTCCTCGCGATGAGCGACTCAGTCGGGATGTTCGAGCACGCCGACCACGCCGTGGCGCGAGGCCAGCACGGCTACTGCACCGACGACGTCGCCCGGCTGTTGATTGCGATCATGCGCGAGCCGAGTCCGGGGGCGGCGCTGCACGCGCTCGCCCGCATCAGCTTCCGTTTCCTCGATGACGCCGAAGGGGTGAGCGGTCGGATCCGCAACCGTCGCAGCATCGACGGTCGATGGCACGGACGACGTGGCGTCGAGGACTGCTGGGGGCGCAGTGTGTGGGCGTTTGGCACGGCGGCGCGCCTCGCGCCCGACATGTGGATGCGCAGCGCAGCAATGTCGTGCTTCGATCGGGCGACGCAGCAGCGATCGTCACACCGCCGCGCGATGGCGTTCGCGGCGCTCGGCGCCGCCGAGGTACTCGCGGTCGAGCCCCGTCACCTACGCGCCCGGCAACTGCTCAGCGACGCGATCGTCTCAGCCGGGGCAGTGAGCAGTGATGCGGCGTGGCCGTGGCCCGAGCCGCGCCTCAGCTACGCGAACGCAGCGATCGCCGAGTCGCTCATCGCCGCCGGATCGTTGCTCGATCGACCCGAGGTGCTCGCGGACGGACTGCTGTTACTGCGGTGGTTGCTCGATCGCCAGACGTTCGACGGCCACCTGTCGCCGGTGCCGGTCGGCGGTGCTGGTCGCGACGATCTTCGGCCAGCGTTCGACCAGCAGCCGATCGAAATCGCGGCATTGGCCGATGCGTGCGCGCGAGCCGAGTCGGTCACGGGTGACGCGTCGTGGCGCGTGGGCGTGATGATGGCGATCGTGTGGTTCGAGGGAGACAACGATCTCGGCGTCGCCCTTGGTGATCCGATCACCGGTGGCGGATACGACGGGCTCACCCCGCATGGGGCCAACCTCAACCAGGGAGCCGAGTCGACACTCGCGCTGATCACCACACTGCAGCACCGCGCCGCCCAGCGAGACGGGGCCCTGGTCAGCCAGTGAGCTGAGCGAGCAGGTCGTCGATCGGGATCGTTGCCATGCCAGCACCCACATCGGCGAACCCGTAGGGGAGCACCAGGTGGCCGCCGTGGATCAGGCTGCCGCACGAGTACACGACGTTGGGGACGTAGCCCTCGCGTTCGTCGGGCTCGGGTTGGAGCAGTGGCTCGTCGAGGTGGCCGATCACCTTCGTCGGGTCGTCGAGGTCGAGCAGCAGCGCACCGAGGGTGTAGCGCCGCATCGGACCGACCCCGTGGGTGATCACCAGCCAACCTGCCTCGGTCTCGACCGGGGATCCGCAGTTGCCGAGCTGCATCAGCTCCCAC
>JBMOFX010000052.1:0-13481 GCA_049318665.1 Ilumatobacteraceae bacterium
CGTGGTAGACGCTCGTCCATCCGGCGAGCGCCAGTGCGGGTGAGCACGCAACGGCAGCGACGAACCCCGCCGTGCGCCAGACGCTGGCGGTGCGCAGGCGCACGAGATGGAAGGCGACAGTGCACAGCGATGCGTAGCCGATCACCATCGAGAGCCGGGTGAGGCGCCCGGCGAACGCGTCGCCGAAGATCGCGAACGGCAGGCGCACCAGCGCCAAGAACGGCCCGTAGTACAGGTAGGTGCGACCGTCGATCAGGAAGCCTTCGATGCCCGCCACCTCGGGCCGCACGTCGAGGCGCAGCCGAAGGAACGACCGGGCCTGCTCGTCGTAGAAGTCGGCGCTGAATCCACCCCGGGCGAACAGCTCCCACGGGCGCCACTCGCACAGCACGACGGTGAACAGGATCGTCGCGACGATGGTGACGACGCGTGCTGCCCGCGTGGCCGGGTCAGCCGACCGAATCGGTCGCCACATCGAGTGCAGGGTTGACGTGGAGTTCGAACACGAACTGGTACGCGAACATCGTCGGCCACAGTCGCACGAGCGTCCGGTCGATCGACGCAAGCAGCCGCCCGACACCACGACTGGTGGAGATCTTGAGCGCATCGAACGGCAGCCCGGTGTGTTGGGTGGCGACCGGTACAAGCCCGGCCTCACGCACGACGCGCAGGAACGACCGGCGGGTGAAGAAGCGGACGTGGGTGTCGTCGAGGATGCCGCGCTGGTCGTAGTCGAACAGTCCCGCCGCCGTGCGGAACCGCGGGTACCAGTGGCCGATGTTCGGCACACTGGCGATGATCGTGCCGCCGGGCTTCAGTCGCTCGGCCATCGACGTGAGCGTGCGGAGCGGGTTGCGGAGATGCTCGATGATGTCGGCGGCCAGCACGGTGTCGTATCTGTCGCCCGCATCGTCGGGCAAGCCGCGCTCGAGGTCGGCGCGGATGAACCGATCCATGCGCTCGTGGACGCCCGGGTCTTCGGCGGCGTCGACCCCGGTGACCGTGTGCCCTTGCGTGCGCAGGCCGGCGGCGAGCCAACCCGGCCCGCAGCCCACGTCGAGCACCGTGCTCGGTGGTCGACGCTCCATGATTTGCATCACCCGTCCGTGCGAACTGAACGGTGACGGCTTGTACGCGTAGGGCTCGTCGACGTGGCCGAGGCGACCGCCGCCGAAGCCTGTGCGTCCGACACGGTGGCGCACCGTGTCGACGATGATGTCCTTCGCGTACTGGATGCCGTTGACGCGGCAGATCTCGTCGCCGTAATAGGTGGGGATCGGCACCTCGGCGATGCGCTTGTTGGCTCCGTGTAACTCGAGGATGATCTCGGTGTCGAAGTCGAACCCGTCGCTGTTGCCGAGGAAGGGAAGCTCGGCCAGCGTGCTCACGCGGTAGGCGCGGTAGCCGGAGTGCCACTCGCTGAGCTGCAACCCGGTGAGGCTGTTCTGAATCGTGGTGAGGATGCGGTTCCCCACGAACTTGTACATCGGCATGCCGCCCTTGCGAGCGTTGCCGGGCACCATCATCCGCGATCCGAACACCGCGTCGGCGTCACCATCGATGATCGGTGCGACGAGCTCGTGCATGATCTCCGGCGCGTACTGGCCGTCGCCGTGGAGGAGCACCACGACATCCCAGCCGTGGTTGATCGCGTATGTGTAGCCAGCTTTCTGGTTGCCGCCATAGCCGAGGTTCTTCGGGTGGCGGACCACGGTGAGCGGCAGATCGCTCTCCTGCTCCAGGTACGTCGTCGCCACCGCGAATGTTGCGTCGGTCGAGTGGTCGTCCTGGACGAGTACCTCAGCGAGCCGATCGTGGATCTGCGGGGAGATCCGATCGAGCACGTCGACCAAGGTGGTTTCGGCGTTATACGCGACAACGAGCACGCCGACCTTCATGGGAAGGGCAGCGTACTCGTCGTCGGAGTGCTGGGTGTGATGGCTGTCAGGCGGCGAGGATGCGAACGGCGTCCTCGCGGAGCCCGGCGACTGCACGGGACACGAGGCGACGCGCTGCCTCGGCCGTGACGCCGAGGTTCTCGCCCACTTCACGGAAGCTCTTCCGCTCACCGTCGATGAGACCGAACCGGGCCTCGACCGCGTAGCGGGCTCGCTTGTCGAGGGTGCCGAGCAGCTCGTCGAGCAACTCGCTGTCGACCATTGACATGACCGCGTCTTCGGGGCTCGGATCGCCATTGGCCATCAGGTCGCCGAGGGTTGCATCGCCATCGTCGCCGATGGTCTTGTCGAGCGACACCGGGGTGGTGAGGCGGTGGAGCTCGGCGTTGCCCACGTCGAGGGTCTCACCGTCGCCGCTTGCCTGACGCAGCGCAGCGCGCAGGCTTGCCGAACGGTCACCCGGGATGCGGATGAGGCTGGCCTTCTGGTCGAGCGCACGGCCGATGGCCTGGCGGATCCAGAAGGTGGCGTAAGTGGAGAACTTGAAGCCGCGCCGCCAGTCGAACTTGTCGACAGCGTGCTCGAGACCGAGGTTGCCCTCTTGGATCAGGTCGAGCAGATCCATGCCCTGGGGGAGGGGGTAGCGGCGGGCGATGCTCACCACGAGCCGAAGGTTGGAGCGGATGAACCGATCCTTCGCCTTGGCGGCGGCAGCCACCTGGTTCTTGAGGGCGACGCCCTTCTCACCCTTGGCGAGACGGTCAGCGGCCTCACGACCTGCCTCGATGACCCGCGACAACTCGCGCTCCTCTTCGGCGTTGAGCAAGGAAACCTTGCCGATATCGTTCAGGTACAGTCCGATTGAGTCGTTCATGGCAATCCTCTTAACGTGTCCGTTCGGCGCCTCATTCCGGGAAATCCGGGTGTCCGATGGCACAGGGGCGATGGGGGTGGCCGCAGGGCGACCGGCTGGCATGCCGTTGTGGGGGGACGCAATGGCATGCGTATGGGGGGACAAAGAACAGTACTACACCTGTCAAGTGCTGTCTTACCGGGTTTCTTCGACGGTGCGTTCAGGCCGATGACTGTCCCGATGAGGCGTCGCCGTGCACGGAATCCGGGCGTGCATGCCCCCTACACTGGGCCATCGTGTTTCTTCCCGCCGCACGGCGCATCGGTCTGTTCGGCGGCACGTTCGATCCTCCCCATGTTGGCCATCTCGTCACCGCCGTCAACGTTCGCCATGCGCTCGCGCTCGATGCGGTCGTGCTGATGGTCGCCAACGTGCCCTGGCAGAAGCAAGGGGCCCGGGCGATCACGCCGGCGTTCGACCGGATGGCCATGGTGGAAGCAGCGGTTGCCGATGTTGCCGGACTCGTTGCGAGTGATCTCGAGATCCGTCGCGGCGGACCGAGTTACACGGCCGACACTCTCGCGGCGCTCGCGGATGACAACCCGGGCGCCGAACTGTTCACCATCGTCGGCGATGACGCCGCAGCTGGCATCACCACGTGGGAACGGTGGGACGAGGTGGTGAGCCGTTCGACTGCCGTCGTGGTCGACCGGCCGGGTTCGCCCGTCGAGTTGCCCACGCATGTCGATTGGGTGCGCGTGGAGGTGCCACGCCTCGAGGTGTCGAGCACCGATTTGCGTGAGCGTGTGTCCGACGGCCGTCCGCTCGACTATCTCGTCACCGAACCCGTGCTCGCGATCATCCGCGAACGATCGCTCTACTCGGAGATGTGGTGACCGCCGCTTCGGAACGACGTCGTCGCACGCTGGCGATGTTTGCGACGACGCTCGTCGTCCTCCTGCTGATTCCGTTGCTCGGGTACGTCGGGGCTCGGGCGGTGCTCGACTCGACCGGTGGCAAGGACGGATCGAAGGGCAACCTGCCGGTCGTGCCGCTGCCGGTGACGCCGACGGCCGCGATGCTCGGCGTCGATGCCGACGGCAAACTCGCCAGCATCACGGTGTTTGTCCTCGCCGGAGGCGGCACTGGTGGCAGCATCGTGCCGGTCCCCGTGACGAGCGACATCGGTTTCGCCGACGATGCTCGTCGTTCGATCCAGCAGGTGTACGCCGAAGATGGGCTCGACGCGACGCTGGTGCAACTCGAGTCGCTGTTGCTGATTTCGATCGACGTGCATTCGGTGGCGCAACAGTCCGACATCGCAGGGATCCTGCTGCCGTTCCAGCCATATCAGGTGCGGCTGGTCGCGCCTGTGGAGGCGGAGAACCAGGATGATGCGATCGCAGCTGGTGATGTGGTGCTCGACTCCGTGGCTGCGTCGCAGGTGCTCACCACGGCGACCGGGTCATCGACGTCGGCCGAACGGTACGAGAATGCGAAGGCGGTGTGGCAGGGCGTCGCAACCTCCGTCGGGGAGGGTCGCCCGCTGACCGAACCGCCGACGGGCGCACCGGCCGACATCGACGCGCTGCTCGCACGGCTGTTTGCCGGCACGGTTCGCAGCCGAGGTCTGGCGACGGCTGCGTTCGACGAGGTGTCGAACCCCACGGGTCTCGACGTGATCGCGCTCGACGACGGCGACGTGGTGTTCGTGTTCGCGACGATCGCGCCGGGTTCGATGTCGGCGCCGAAGATCGGGCCGGTCTTGCGGGTGGAAGCACCCCCCGGCTACGACGCTCAGGTGAAGCGCACGATCGATCGCCTGTTGTACGTGGGCGGGAATGTCATCTCCGTCGACATGACGGCTGCGCCACAACCCACCACGGTGTTCTACGTGCCCGACGCGGCCGACCGGTTGCGCGTGGGGATCGCCGACGGCATCTTCGGCACCATCAACTTCGGCGAGCCGACCGTCCGCATCGAAGGTGTGGATGTGACCGTGGTGCTCGGCACCGACTACCTCCAAAGGCCTGACACATGACCGTCCCCGAACCACGGGCGCTTGCCTGCATCGCCGCCCGAGCGGCGGATGACAAGAAGGGGGAGGACATCATCATCCTCGACGTCGGGGATCTGTTGGCGATCACGGACTTCTTCGTCGTCGCGAGTGCGTCGAACCGCCGGCTGGTGCGCACCATCGTGGAGGGTGTCGAGGAGGCGGTGCGTGAGCAGCTCGGCAGGTCGCCGCTCCGCATCGAGGGACAGACGGAGCAGCAGTGGGTGCTGATGGACTACGGCGACGCGGTGATCCACGTGTTCTCCGACGAGATGCGCGCGTACTACGAGATCGAGCGGTTGTACCGCGACGTGCCTCGTGTCGACTGGCAGGCGTGAAGGCTGTCACCCCGGGAATCCAGCGAGTCAACCGTAGGTTTGACGTGCCATGAACGTCGTCCTCTCCGGTTCCTTCGACACGGCGCAGTTGCCCCGAATCGCTGGCGATCCGGTGACCGTGACGGTCGCGCGAACGATCCGCCCCGGCTACGAGGCCGAGTTCCTGCGTTGGGCTGATGAGGTCGTGACGGCCGCTCGGCAGACCTCCGGTTGCCTCGGTGCGGGTGTGTTCCACCCGGGCATCGACGGGGGCGAGTACCAGCTGGTCGTGCGGTTCGTCGACGGGGTGCACCTGCGTGAGTGGGAGCGGTCCGAGCTCCGTTTGGAGTTGATGGCGCGTGTCGATCACATCGTGTTGTCGACCCGGCTGCAGCGCACGGTTGGCGTGGAGGAGTGGTTTGAGGCGGCAGCGCACGCGTTGCCGAAGCGACCGTGGTGGAAGCGGCTGTTCGTCGACGTTGCGTGGGTGTACCCCGTGTCGCTCACGAGCGCGCTGTTCATCGCACCCTTCCTCAACCAGTTGCCGCTCGCTGCACGTGTGTTGATCGGCGCAACGATCATCACGATTGCGCTGCAGGCCTTCGTCGGTCCGTTGCGCGGTCGCATTCGCTCGCGTCGCCGGTTCTGACGCATGCCGACAGGGCGGAGGCGTTGGGAACACGCAGGCCCGGTTGATAATCTCATCCGGCTCCACACGGGGCTGTAGCTCAGTTGGCAGAGCGCTTCCATGGCATGGAAGAGGTCAGGGGTTCAATTCCCCTCAGCTCCACGATGTGATGTCGCGAGACATCCGCGAGGATCCGGGGACCATGCGCCGACTTGGACAGTGGATGTCGGTCGTCGTGTTCGCCGTCCTCATCGCTGCGTTGGTCGTCCGCAGAGACGATCTTGGCGCGGCGTTCGCCGAGATCGGTCGCCTCGACGCGGCCTGGTACGTCCTGTTGGCGTCGTTGATCGCTGTCGGGATCGTGGTCGATGGTGTGTACACCCAGTCGGTCACACCCCAGCTCTCCATCGCTCGCGCCATCATGGTGCAGCAGGCGGCGACTGCGTCGAACAACACGGTGATCGGGAGTGGCCCGGTGGCGACCGGGCTTCGGATCGCGATGATGCGGAGCTGGGGCATCAGCGACGCATCGATCGCGGTCAGCATCCTGGCTCTCAACGTGATCGCCGCGTACCGGCTGTGGTTGATTGCGCTCGCCACCTCGATCGCCGGCCTCGCGGGCGCCGATGGTGGTGTCCTCGACACGCGGGTATACGTGGTGGTGGTGGTCGTCGCCTCCGTGGTCCTGTCGGGATCGACGCTTCTGTGGTGGGTGCTGTTGCGCCACCCGATCGTCGCCGCGCGCATCGCGGGACTGTTGCAGCGCGCCTGGGATCGTCTCCGTCGGCGGGTGGTACGGCTGCCCGACATCGGCATCGTTGCGTTCACCGCTCACTCACACGAGGAGGCACTCGACTTGGTGCGGCTCCGTCGGTGGCGGATCCTCGTCGCGGTCGTGGCGGATCAGGCGATCACGATCGCGAAGCCTCTTGCCGTCGTGCGGGCGTTCGGCATCGGGTCCGACGAGCTCTCGACGTGGCAGGTGCTCATTGCCTACGGACTCGTCCGCCTCGTGGTGGCACTCACACCGATCCCGGGCGGCATCGGCGTGACTGAACTCGGTCTTGCGGCGCTGCTCGTCCGTTTCGGCGGGGACGAAGCCGTTGTGCTGGCTGCAGTGCTGACGTTCCGCGCGCTCACGTTTGCCCTGCCGATCGTGACCGGTGGGATTTGCTTTCTGGCTTGGCGGTTCGAGCACCGGCGACCAGCCAACGAACACCTGGGCAGCTCCACGACATCCGCTCGTTGTGCTACGGACGATCGCCGTCGCGTGTGATGCTGAGTCGGATGCCGGAGCGCCGGTACAGCAGGAATCCGCCGCCGAGGACGACGACGAGAGCAACGCCGCCGATGGCGAGTGGTGTGGGGAAGTCGGACGACGAGGCAGGGGGTGGCGGCACGGTGAAGTACAGCTTCGTGGCAACGGCGGCACCGACTTGGGCGCCGGAGGTTTCGGGTTCGCCGAGGATGAGTTGGGCCGTGACGAGCGCGAGGTAGTCGCCGGCGTTGGTGCCGTCGGGAACAGTGAACGTCACCTGGATTTCCTGGGCCTCACCGCCGTCGAGGTCGAACGTTGCGGGTTCGAAGCTGAACCAGGTCGGGTCGATCGGAAGCTCGGGCTCGCCGTTCAACGGTTGAGCCAGCATCTGAAACGAGGCGGACCCGGAACCTGGGTTGCGCACCGTCACGGCAACACTGGTCGGCGCGTCGGTCTCGATCGGTGGGAGCCCGTTGATCTTCCCTGGGTCGATCCCGACGCCCGCCTGAGCGAGCGCGGTCGACGGCAACGCGGAAATGCCGAGGAGCACGGCGACGACGACGGAACGGAGCGTCGCCTTACGGCAGCGCATCATGCTCGCCATGCCACCGGCGTCCCGACCGCCGGACCGATGAGAAGCGAAGGCGACGACAGCGCAGAGCGCGCCGGTACGAAGGTGGATGCTCATGGCTGGGTGAAGCTCGCTCTCTGTGATGGTGAACGGTCGGCCGTCGCCGTTGCGGGCCCGACGCCGGTCACGGTCGTGCCCGACGACGTTGACGAACGATCACGACCACTGCGCCGCCGACCGCGACCAGCGCGACGGCTGTAACGATCAGCCGACCCACGTCTCCGCCGGTCCGGGGAAGGCCACCGGGCTGCGATGCGACGGTCGGACTCGTGGGCAGCGGTGTGGGACGGGATGCGACGGACGTCGAAGTCGCCGGGACGGTCGTGGCGACGGCAGGCGCGACGGTCGTGGAGGGAGTCGTGTTCGTGGGCGGTGGGACTTGAGTGGGTGCGACGACGGCCCCGGGATCGACGATGCGGCCGTTGGCGAGCCCGTCGGCGTCACCGATTCCGCCGTCGACGAGGGTGACGGCCACATCGTTGCCGATCGTCACGGTGCCCGGCACCATCACCCATCCGCTCGCAGTGAGCTTGGCGTAGTTGGTTGCCGGCCCCGGCGTGGTGATGCGGACGGTGACGGACGCCCCGACGTCGAGGTCTTCGATCGTGAACGAGATAGCGCCGTACGGGAGGTTCATGCCGGGCGGGGGAGTGGGAAGTCCGGCGAGCGGGATCGCCGTCATCCCGGAGACGCGCCCGGCGGTGGTCGTCATCGACAACGTTCCGCCGGGGATCGGCAGCGTGGTGATGCAGCTGGAACCCGACGCCACCCGCAGGGTCACCGGGTCACCGTTGGCGACGAGCGACCTCGAGTCGACGACGGCGCTCACCGTGGGCGTGACGGTGGTGGTGCCGGATCGACACGGCACGACGTCGAACGTGACGTCCCGTGAGGTGAACGCCGGCACTGCGACGGTCTGCGGGCCGGCGTTGTCGATGCCCGCGAGTACGACGCGTGCTGCGGGGATCGGTTGGGGCAAGTCGTTGCGGACGGTGACGGTGATCGTCTGGATGGTGTTGCCCGGTACGACGCCGCTCGGGCCTGACGCGGTGACGACGATGGCGGCGACCTCGACGTCACCTTCCAAGCCCTCTGCAGAGGCGGTGTTGGTACTGAGCGCAGAGAGCGTGACCACGACCCCGACGACCAGCGACCGAATGAGTGATGTCATCGTTGGATCCCCATGAAGTCGACGCGTACGCGGACCGTGGATCCGGCGCCGGTTGAACCCGGCGGCGGGAGCCGCAAGGTGTGTGACAGGACCCGGCCGATGTCGATCTCGGTCGGCGTCGTGGTGAGCGCGGTCGCACCGAGGACGTACGCGAACTCGTCGATCGCAAGTGGACACGGCGCAGTGGGCGAGACCGGGCACACCGCTGGCTCCCATGCCGCTGCGCCAGGGCCGGTGCGCACCGAGGCGAGCACTGCGGTACTCGGCGCGTCGTTGTCGCACATGCGCACCGTGGTGGTCGCCGCCGCCGTGAGAGGTGGCCCTCCGAACTGGCCGCGGCCGAAACTGATCGTGCCGGGGCCGTCGAGCAGCAGACACGGACCCGAGCCGCTCACCGGCCGGAACGTGCTGCCGACCTGGACGGCACCGGGTGGTGGAGGTGGCGATGGCACGGTCGCGGCGTCGATCGACGCTGGGCGGTGGTACTGCACCGCCACGCCGCCGAGGTGGAGATCGCCCCTCGACAACACCAGGCCGCGCGGCAGCGTGATGGGTCCGCCGATCGGTGCTGCGTCGACGGTCGGTCCGGCCGCCGGCGCGACCGCGGCGGCCGTCACCAGTGTGGTGACGGCCAACACGGCCGAGACGAGTGGACGGAACCGGTGCATTTCGTCAGGCAGCCATCGCCGTGAGCGTGACCGTGGTCGAGAACTCCTGACCAGCACCACTCGAACCAGCTCCGATCATCAGCGAATGGCTGAACGCTCGGGTCCCTTGAGGAGTCAGTGGCAAATCAGCTGCCGTGTCGCAGCCCCTGTAAAAAGCCTGCGGCACGTTGGTCAGGACGGCGGTATAAAGTGGCCCACATTGTCCGCTCGGGGTGGGGGTTTGGTTCCAGGATAGTAAGTATCCGAACTTGTTCGGCTTAAGTGGCCACGTCTCGTGTGGCTGTGGTTGCATCGTTACGACGTTTGGCGCAACGCCGCTGGTCGCCGCTGACACCGACGCAGTGAGTTTGATGTTGATCCACCCGCATGACCGCACCTCGGTCGTGGTCGGAGCATCCTCACTGGAATAACTGCCGATCTCGATTTCGCCGAGGGGGACGGTGGCCCCTGACACGATCTGGATGCACGGCCCCGGCGCAGCCTTTGGTGTGAAGGTCGCACCGATTGACGCATTCTTGTTGGTTACCTCCAACTGCACGGTGCGCTTCGAATTGGAGACTGTGACCGGACCGAAGTACGTCGATGACGCCGTGAATTGTATGCGACAATCAATGCCATCAACGGCTTCCGTAACGATGCCCGCTGCTGACGGAACGACTCCGAAATTTTCATCAACGCATTCTTCCGTAATCACTTGGAACAACGTGATCGTCTGACCTTGACGAACCGGCGTTGGGGGCGGCGCGGGCGGCGGTGTCGCCGCTAATGCTGGCGCCGCAGTGGTCGCCAGGACTGCGACGACGGCGACCGCCGCCATGGCTTTCGCTCGGCGGATGAAGGGAACCCTTGGGTGTCTTGATGTGGTTTTCATGGTGTGCTCCGTGTTGTGATGGTGGTCATGGGGTCATTGCGGTGTAGGTGAGGGTGGATGTGAATCGGATGCCGAGGCCGGGGCCGGTGGGACCGAGGGTGACGCGGTGGTCGTCGGTGCGCGATGCGCGTGCTGCGAGTGGCAGGCCGACAGTTGTGAGGGTCGGGCCGACGGGGGTCGGGGACGGCCCACCGGGTGGGGTGATGCTCCAGGTGAACTGGTTGGCGGATGGCACCGTCGAGGTGCCAGCAACCCAGGTCTGGGGACCGCCGCCCGCGGTGGCGTTGCTGACGCTCACCGCTAGGCGGACCGGCGCATCGGAACAGGACCGCACCACGACCGGCCGAGTGGCACTGGTCGAACCGACGGCAACCTCGCCGAAGTCGACCGGCTGGGTGTCGATGATCACGCACGGACCCGTGGGCGGCGCGATCACGGTGTAGGTCACCTCACCGACGCCTTCGGTGTTGTCGCCGTCGAAACACAACACCCGGATCGTGTGCGTGCCGGCCGTGGATGGCGGCGCACCCGTGAGCAACACCGGGCCGCTAGGAAGCACCACCACGATCTCGACATCCGGCAGCACGACCCCGCTGTTGTCGGAGCAGGAGTACTGCACCGCCGCGGGCACGTCGATCGGGGACAGTACCGCGCCATCGGCCGGGGCGGAGATCGTGACCACCGGCGCCACGTCGACTCGGAAGGTCACCGAGGCCTGGCCTCGGTTGCCGGCGGCGTCGACCCCGGACACTGCGAAGGTGACGGGGCCGTCGGGCAGCTCTGCGAGCGTGAGTGAATCGACGCTCGTCCCGTCGGCCATGCACCCGATGTCGTTGCTGACCGAACCACCCCCGGCCGTGGGTGTGTCGAGGGTGCAGAGCGCCGCGAACAGTGGTTCGTTGGAGGAGATCGTGATTGCCGGAGATGCCCTGGTCACGATTTGGCCGTTGGCGACACCCGTGATCGTGATGGTCGGCGGGGTCGTATCGGGCGCTGCGACGGTGTAGGTCGATGAGGCTGAGCTCGTGTTGCCGGCCGAGTCTCTGCATTCGAGCGACACCGTGTGGCTGCCGGGTGAGGTAGCCAGCGACGTGGTCTGGACTCCGTCAACCGTGACGGACGACGTCGCCGGGCCCTGGTTGTCCCTGCAGGAGGCGACCACATTCGACGGGACAGCACTGGCGGTGTACTGAACGCCATCGGGTGGCGTAGTGATCGCGGCTGCCGGCGGTTCGGTGTCGGTGCCACTCGAGACCTCGAAAACCGCGTCGGTGATGAAGAACGTTGGGCCGTCCTCGCCCTCCTCGGCGGTCCAGTAGTACCGCCCCGGAACGACCCTCACCAACGCAACCGTCACCATGTAATCGCCGGAGACGTAGTAAATCCAGGGGTAGCTGCTGATGGAACTGGTGCCAACGGCGACCTCCGTGAGTTCGGCCGGATCGGTGGTCAACGGCCATTTCTCTGGACTGCGATAGACCCGCATACCGACCGGGCGTCGGCTTCCTTCGCTTCTCGGATAGAAGTGCATCGGGCCGATGGTTTTCGCAGTCACCGATCGATGAAAGATCCGGAGCGTTCCGGGGACGGCGAAGCTCATCGTGAACCACCCGTTCGGCGCACCGCCCGGCTGATCCGGAGTCAGGCGGAAGGTGTCGCCGGAGAATCCCAAACTGATTCCACCTGCGAAGTCACCGACGAAGCCGGCGTCATCTGCGTTCTCGATGGAGTCCTGTGTGCTCGGGGCCGCCTCGAACAATTCGAGGGTGAATGGCCCAGGCGCGGCCCCGGGCGTCTCGTTGTAGACCGATATCCACACGGTGTGGCCGGGCTCCATCCGGTACCCAGATCCCGAGGTCATGGCAACGAGTGAGTACGCAGCTGAGGTGTTCTCCGTCGACACACGGACGGCGAAGCCAGGCGTCGCGCGAATTCCGAGACGACCCGCGAAGCCCCCCGGCTGCGGTGAGGTGTACTTGTACCAGACCGATCCTCCCGGTACGCGAGGGTTGTACTCGTTCGGTTCGTACGTGGCTGACACGGTCGAACCGAGAACTTCCGCGCTAGGCGCACCAACTGCCGGGATGGAGAGTGCCGAGAGGTCCTCCGCGTTCGCCCAGTCGTCGTTGGCGGGGGCCGTGCCGGCCGCAACCACTTCGGCCGTCACCTGCGCCGAGGCGGATTGGCCCGTGCCCAGTTCGACCAACTCCACCCGACCGGTCACGCTGCCGACCGAGCTCGTATCGACCGTCACCGAGAGGGTGCACGTCTGGCCGCTCTCCACGACGTGCTCCAGGTCGCCCCAAACCCCCCCGGCGCAGAGCCAATCAACGTTGGTCACCGACGAGACGCCGTCCCGTGCGAACAGCTCGAAGGCCACCTGGCGGCTGGAGCAGTTGACGAGCGTGACCGGTTCGGTCGCCGTCGCCCCGAGCTTGTGGGTGCCGAAGTCGAGCCTGTTCGGAATGACCGCGAACCCCCCTTCGGTGATGGCCAGCCACAGCTCGCCGGGTTTGACGAGTCCGACGGGTCCGAGGGGTCCGATGAGTCCGCATGGTCCGCCGGGGAACCCTGCCGCCGCTATCGGGGTCGCGTCCGTCGGCTCGGACGTCGGCTCGGCGGAAACCGTGGGTTCGGACGAAGGCTCGGCAGGAACCGTGGGCTCGGACGGAGGTGACTCCGGCACCGTTGTCGGGGCTGTATCCGTGAGGGGTTCCTCGGCGACTACCTGGTAGCCCGCCGGCACGACCGCTACCGAGAGGGTGAATCCGACGACGACCAGCACGGCAATGCCGCGGGCACGCCCTGTCGCTCGCCGTGCAGTCCACATGCGACGATCGTGCCCGCCGGACCCGGGCCGGGTCATGCGTGGTACCACTACTTCTCCGTCGGCCGGAGCGGGATGTTGGTCGCCGCCGACGTGCAGGTGTGGCCTAGGTGCTCCGAACCTCGATGCCGGGGTGCGGCACCGCTGTGGCGTGACCCACATCGATCGGTGCGTGTCCGGCGAGACGAGCGCCCAAGCCGGGACCGTCGGAGCCGAGCCGGATCTCGCCGCCGACGGACTCCATCCGCGCCTGCAACGACCACAGCCCGTGGCCCATCGGTGCGCCGGCAGTTGCATCGAACC
>JBMOFX010000053.1:0-13479 GCA_049318665.1 Ilumatobacteraceae bacterium
CGACGGCGTGCATGAGGCCGAGGTTGCCCTCTTGGATGAGGTCGAGCAGCGGCAGGCCCGACGCCTGGTACTTCTTCGCGATCGACACCACGAGGCGGAGGTTGGACTGCACGAACGCGCGCTCGGCGTCTTCGCCCTCTCGGGCCATGCGGCGCAGTTCGCGCTTCTTCGCAGCGGTCAGTTCCTTGCCGCCGGCTTCGAGGTCGGCTGCGGCAGCCTTCCCGGCTTCGATCTGCTTGGCGAGCCGAACTTCGTCGTCCTTCGTGAGCAGCGTGTACTGGCCGATGTCGGACAGATACAGGCGGACGAGGTCTTCTTCATCTCGCTCAATGCGATCTTTCGCCACGGGCGCTCCTCGAACAGTGTCGGCGACCAGAGGTCCTGAGCCGTATGAATCGCTCACGTTATCGACGCAAAGTGCCTCACGGCACAAGTCGAGATGCCATCGCCGCAGGGAATGGCGGACCGCTCGATCATCGCTTTGGGCGCGACCTGTCCGAGCATCAGACGACGGTCAGCGGGGCCCTTCGATCGAGCGGCCGAGCGGGTCGAGCAGGAACGCCTGCACCACGGGCGACGGGGCGATGTTGCTCGGGTGGATCGACACGGCGACGAACACCTGTGACCGTTGGAGGTCGACCCACACGCGCATGGTGCCGTCCTGCTGCACGCCGCTCGCGGTGGCGGTGAGTGTGGTCGTCGACACTGCGACGCTGCTCGACGACGAATCGGCGTCGACGAATCCGGTGGTGACGGCGCCGGGGAGGATCGTCTCGAGGGTCGCAAGCGCCTGCTGCTGGCCAGTGCTCAGATCACTTGCGTCCTGTGCTCGGGCCGCGACGAACTGCTCCCCTTCCGGGCTTGCCATCGCGACGACGCCTGGGCCCGGCAGTGTGATGCTCCATCCGAGTGGCAGGCCGACCGTCACGAGTCCGTCGACGACCGGTGCGGGTCGAGTCGAGTCGAGGAGGGTGGGCGTGGACGCGACGAGGTCGACCGATGCGGCAATCACCGGCGCCTGGAGGAACGATCCGATCAGTTCCTCCACCATGCCGTCGGGCACGGCCGCCCGCACGACGCCGTCACTGTCGACCGCCACGGCGAGGTCGGTGAGCAAGGTGAGCCCGTCGGCGCGACGACGAACCTCGACCACACCGTCGAGCGAGGCGGACGGGTCACCGCCGGCTCCCAACACTCGGTAGTGCACGAGCGTGCCGTCCGATGGTGCTGCGCCCGACTGGTCGAGCGGTTGCGGCATCGTCTGCGTGTAGGCAACCGCGGGGTACCCGACATGGGAGACCTCGATGTAGCTCTGCAGCGACACGACGGGGTCCTGGCCAGCGGGCCGCGTCACAACGGCTGAGTAGAACGACACCGGGCCGTTGGTGATGCGAACGCCATCACCGACTCGGGTGCCCGTGAAGCCGAGCGGCGCGGTGAAGGAGACGCCGGAACCCAAGTCGATCAGTGGGTCGGGTGCGACCGAGGTCGACGGCAACGTGAACGGCGTGGTGGAGGTCGGCACGAGCGGCGTCGAGGTCGGTGTCACCGTCGAGCCCGGCGTCGACGCGGTCTCGTCGCGTGGGCCGAACACGAGCGCGCCCACCAGCACCCCGGTGAGGAACAGCATCGCTCCCGCGATGGCGAGCGGGACGCGCTGACTGCCCGGCGGCCTGCCTGGCGTCTCGGTTGGCGTCTCGGCTGGCGGTGTGACCGGCGGGAGGGGGGCCGGTTCCGGCGGGCTGATCGCCGCGAGGAAGAACGTCGGAGGGACGCGCAGCGGCGGCCACGGCGGTCCGGTCGGTGGGGGGAGCGGAGCCAGACGCGGCGACGGGCACGAAAGCCCTGACGGCGGTGGCCAATGAGGCATCAACGGTGGACGGTACCGGCGGACCGCAGCCACGCCCGGTACCGCCACCGGTAGTGTGCGCGCTCGTGCCAGACGAGGTCGAGCTCACGATCGTGACGATGCGCTTCGATGCCGCCGACGGAGTGGGCCTCAGCGCGATCCTGTCGAAGTACGTGGTGCTCACGCGGATGCAGCCCGGCTGTCGCAACGTCGACTGGTGCGTGTCGGTCACGCAACCGGGCCGGCACCTCGTGATCCAGAAATGGGACAGCCCGGCGGCGCAGCGCGCACACTTCGACAGCGCGGTGATGGTGGAGATGGCGCGGTCGTGCGCGGGGCTGCTCACCGCCGCCCCCGACATCGATCTGTGGGACGGCCACAGCGCACACGACCTCGCATAAGCCCTGAGCAGCACTAGTCTGGCGGCTGTCCCGTGATCATGCAGGAGAATGTGATGGCGAACCCGTTCCTCAACGACAAGTCGATGGAGAAGGCCGCGCAGGCAGGTTGGGCTGCACCCGAGCCCAGCACCGACGTTCGCAGCACCCCGATCGACGACGGCCCGATCTCCACGTGGAACCCACGCGTGATGACGGTGTCCGGCACGATGACCGCAACCGGTGTGCTGTTCGTGATCCTGCTCGTGTCGGCCGTGTTCGGCTGGAACAGCACGATCGAGCTCGCCGAGGGTGCAGGCGTCAGTTTGCCGGGCTTGGCGATCGTCGGCACCCTCGTCGGCTTCGTGTGCGCGATCGTCGTCGCCTTCAAGCCGATGCTGGCGCGGGTGCTCGGCCCGATCTATGCAGTTGCCCAGGGCTTCTTCCTCGGTGCGATCTCCAAGGCCTACAACGTCCGGTTTGACGGCATCGTTGTCCAGGCCGTTGGCGCCACCCTCGCCGTGTTCCTGGTGATGCTGGTGCTGTACCGCACGCGGATCATCAAGGTCACCAACAAGTTCCGCCGCAACATCATCATGGCCACCATCGGCCTGATGGTCTTCTACTTCGTCTCGATCGTGCTGAGCCTGTTCGGTGTGGACGTGCGGTTCATCGACAGTCCGAGTCCCTTGGGCATCGCGTTCAGCATCTTCGCTGCGGGCCTCGCCGCCATGAACCTCGCCCTCGACTTCGACTTCATCGAGCGCGGCGCAGCAAACAAGCTGCCGAAGGGCATGGAGTGGTTCGCTGCGTTCGGTCTGCTGATCACGCTCGTGTGGCTGTACCTCGAACTGCTGCGGCTGCTCTCGAAGCTCAACCGCAACTGATCGACGAACCGCCCGCCGTCACAGGGACTGCAGCCAGGAGAGCAACGCGGCGTTGAACGCCTGCGGTGCCTCCTGCTGCACCCAGTGTCCGGCACCGGGCACGATCGTGAAGCCCCGGAAGTCGGGGAGCAGTTGCTGCATCCGCTCGATGCCGGTGGGGTCCATCAGGTTCACGCCGTCGAGCTCGCCGGTGATGAAGTAGCTCGGCATTGTCAGACGCTCGGGACCGAGATCTTGCACCGCTTCGAAGTTGCGATCGAAGTTCCGGTACCAGCTCACCGGGCCGAAGAACCCGGAGTGCGCGAACTCCGCCGCGTACTCGTCGAGATCGGCTTCGGTGAGCCACGGTCCCTCGGGTCCGACGAAGGGCAGCGCCGGCAATTCGCCGGGCATCATGTCGAGGAAGCCGGTGCCTTCCATCGGCGGGAGCTCGGTGGGTGGCGTGCGACCCACCATCGCTGCGCCCGACGCGCCGTACAGCACCTTGGCCATCGTGTGCCGTGCATCGGCCCCGAGCTCGCGCTCGGGCGGGCCCTCCTGCTGGAAGTAGAGGATGTAGAAGAACCGGTCGGCGTAGACCGCACGCATCAGCGACAGCGGCGGCGCCGGCCACTGGACGAACGGCACGCTCACCCCGGCGACGGCACGAACACGATTCGGGTGGAGGCGGGCGGTCTCCCACACCACCATCGCTCCCCAGTCGTGCCCGACGAAGACCGCCTCCTCCTTGCCGACGCGGTCGAGTAGCGCGATCAGGTCGCCGGTGAGCGAACCGATTCCGTAGGCCGTCACGTCGGTGGGTGCGGTCGAATGCCCGTAGCCGCGCTGGTCGGGGGCGATCACGTGGAAGCCGGCGTCGGCGAGGACCGGGAGTTGGTGACGCCAGGAGTGTGCGAGCTCGGGGAACCCGTGACTCAGGATCACGGTCGGGTGACGGGGATCGCCCGCCTCGTGCACTCGAAGGGTGACCTCACCGAGGTCGATGTCGTGCGTGCAGATCTCGCTCATCGGCGCATTCTCGCGTCAGGCCATCGCCTGGGGCGCACCGGCGCGTCGGCTCCAGTCGTCGAGCGATTCCCAGGTGAGGGCGTCACTCGCCCAGATCCGATCGAACGCCGCGTCGCCGACGTCGGTGAAGCCGTGACGGTTGCGGAAGTTGTAGCGCCAGCGCTGCTGGTTCACCGACACGCCGAGCCGTTCGAGGCGGCCGGCGCAGTAGGTGTCCCACGCCGCTACCTGGGCGAGGCTGAGCGTGCCTTCGTCGGGAGCGTCACCGAAGCCACCGGCCAGTCGGTCGTGGGCTCGCAGCAGCACGCGACCGAGGGACGTGGCAGTCGTGGTCTCGCTCTGCCGGCGCGGCCGCTTCGTGTCTTCGAACGCTCCGCTCTCGGCGCGCACCGTGATCGTGTCGCCGAGGTCGAGCCGAACGCGCGCAAGTGGTGTCGTCTCGTCGACTTCGATATGCACCGGCCGGTCGATCCGCAGTGCCGACACGAACCGTTCGGCGACGCGGCGGATGAGGTCCGAGTCGAAGGCCACGAACTGG
The DNA here is from genome assembly GCA_049318665.1 of Ilumatobacteraceae bacterium. Classification (GTDB taxonomy): domain Bacteria; phylum Actinomycetota; class Acidimicrobiia; order Acidimicrobiales; family Ilumatobacteraceae; genus VFMC01. The sequence goes on from JBMOFX010000053.1 coordinate 4,660, forward strand.
AACTGCTCGGGGACGACGGTGATGGTCATGCGTCGGCGAGCTGCTCCGCCGCGCCTTGCATGCGCGCCACAGCTGCCTTGCGCTCGTTGAGTGCGGCCAGGCTGACTTCGGCGATGTCGTCGACCTCGTCGTCGGTGAACCCGGCGAGCTCGCGGAACCGACGTGCGAGTCCGATCGGCGACTCCTGGCTGTCGCTGCGCGTGCCGCCGTAGCTGAACAACTTGTCGACCACCGCTTGGAATTCGAGCGCCTTCTTGCGCCGATCGGGATCGTGCTCGGTGACACGGCGCAGCCAGTCGCTCCCCATCTTCACGTGGGTCACCTCGTCGGCGAGCATCCAGTCCTCGCAGAACTCGAGGTACGGGTCGCCAGCCAGATCACCGAACTCCTTCATCGTCGTGAACACGTCGATGGCCAGACCTTCGAGCGCGCGGTTCACGCCGGCGAGTCGCAGGATCGGGTCGGTGCTGCACGCTGCTTGGAACAGCACGGTGTTCTCGGCGAATTCGCCGATCTCACTGCCCATCCAGTCGCTCAGCTTCACGCTGATCTCCACGTGACGTGCCTCGTCCCAGGCCTGGCGTGCCATGTCGAGCTTGAGCGCGAACGGCACGGCGTCGGAACCGTCGCTGCCGGCCGCGTCGTCTTGGGCCCGTGGCGCCGAATCGCCTGCCGTGCGGAAGTCGTGACAGGTGCGGCCGGCGCCTTCGAGCGCCTGGATCTCTCCGACGAAGATGCCGTGCATGAGCGCTCGCGCTGCCGTGCTGGCGTCGGGTCGGCTCGGCACCAATCGGTTCGTCTTGCGCGACGACTCCTCTTTGCCCAGCGCGCTCCGCGGATCACGCATTCGTTCGGCCATGTCGACTCGGTTGAAGCGGCTGTCGCGAGCCAACTCCTCGACGGGGAAGAACTTCCTCATGCTGCACCTCCGATGATTCCGATGGAGCCCGGACCGGCGATACCGCCGGCCTCGAGCATGATCTTCTCGAGCCGAGCCTGATGGGCCGCGGCGCGGTCCACTTCCTCCGGCGTCTCGATGAGCGACTGGATGAGCATCTCGCCGTCGCGCCAGTCGTCGAACTCGTCTTGGAGGATGAAGTTCAACGACCGGATGGTCGGTGCGTCGGTGATCTGGCTCGTGTTGTTCTTGTGGAACGTGTAGGCCGCGATGAAGTGAGGGATGAACACGCGATAGACGCCGACGAGCTTCTCGATCGTCTGATCAGCGGCTTCCGGCTCGGTGAGCGCCTCGACGAAGCGCACCATCGCATCGTTGGCCGGTTGGGTGAGACGGTCGGGGTTCATCTCGCGCAGCTCGGGCAACCGCTTGTGCCACAGCTCCGCGTGCCACGCGTGCTTGTAGCAGTGGGTGCCGAGGCGCATCTTCACGTCGAGCTCGGGCACCGTCGCCACCCACCCGCCGAGGGCTTCGAACAGCTTGATCTCGGCCCACTTGTAGTTGCCGACGCGCCGTGCGGATTCTTCGACATCGAACGCGCCGGGGAGCTCGCGGCGATCCCACGGGGCGAACGGTGCTCTCGGCTTGTACGGGTCGGCCACGGTTCCCCCAGGATTCGATCGCTGAACCGACGGCAACCCTACTGGCGCCAGGCTCGCTCCTGCGCCCCGAGCGGCGTAGCCGGTGGCGCGTCGCGGCGGTACTCGAGGAGCATCGCTCGCCACGGCGCATGCACCTCGAGCTTGCCGAGCAGCGCGCTCACACCCCACACGACACGATCGAGCATCACGAACGAGGGCGGCATGTCGATCTGGTCGATCACCGCAGCGTGGGGACCGTTGACGTCGATGATCCGCTGCACCGTGTCGCGCATGAACTCGCGGGTGAACGTGAACTCGTCGACCAGGTAGGGGCGATACGGAGCGCTCACGTACTCGTACACGCTGTCGGCGCGCAGCCCGTGGTGTGCGCGGAGGAAGCCCGACGCCTCCATCGTGCGGAGCAGTTCGTCGGGGTCGAGGTCGACGATGATCGCGTCCATGCTCGGTGCGAGCCGCTCCCACTCGCCGGGTGCCCATCGCTTCACCAACCCGAAGTCGAGGAAGGTCACGTCGCCGTTCGGGCTGAACCGGTAGTTGCCGGGGTGCGGGTCGCCGTTGAACACGCCGAGGCGATGGATGGCGTGCTGCGCGAATCGCCAGATGCTCTCGCCCGCCCGGTCCTTCGCGGTCTGATCGGCCTGGCCGACGAAGTCGTTCCAGCCGAGGCCGTCGACCCACTCGGTGGTGATGACAGTGCGGCCGCTGTGCTCGGGCACGAGCGCGGGGATCGACACAAAGGGGTGACCGGCGAAGGCCGCCTGGAGCTCGACGACGTTGGCGGCTTCGATGCGGTAGTCGACCTCGTCGCGCATCCGCAGACGGAGTTCCTCGACGAGGGCGCGTGTGTCGAGTCCTTTCAGGGTGAAGGCGCTGAGCATGCGATAGAGCACGTCCGCGTTGGCCAGGTCGGCCTCGATCGCTGCGCCGACGCCGGGGTACTGGACCTTCACCGCCACGAGCCGCCCGTCGCGCGTGACGGCGCGGTGCACCTGGCCGATGCTTGCTGCGGCGATGGGTGACGGGTCCCAGTCGAGGAAGATCGACTCGGGCGGGCGGCCGAACTCGCGCTCGACCACGGATGCGGCGAGGTCACTCGTCATCGGTGGTGCGTCGGCGTAGAGCGACGACAGCGATTGCTGAGCGTTCTCCGGCAGCGCTTCTACGACGAAGCTCACGAGCTGCGCCGCCTTCATCAGGGCGCCCTTCATGTTGCCCAGCTCGCGAGCGACGTCGTCGGCGGTGCGGAGCGCGAACGCATCGTCGAGCTCGGTGCGACGGTGACCGGGCGTGAACCGCCGCCGCGCGCGATGGGTGACGAAACGGACGCCGTTGCGCGCCGTCAGTCGCCACACTCGTGCGCTGCGCGACAGCCGCACCCGCCAGGGTGAGCGGGCACCCGTGGTCACGCCTCGGCGGCCCGCCGGGTGGTCGGGTCAGTGACGAGCAATGCGTCATCGATCGGGGCGCCGGTGACCTCGTCGGTCCAGTACGTGCCCGCATCGAGTCGCTGCAGCGCGGTTTCCACACCGGCGAGATCGCGCTCGATCACGTCGAGGTCGAGCGGCTCCGCGGTGGGCGTCGAATCAGCGGTGTCACTCACCCTCGTGAGGCTACCGACCGTCCGCCAGCGTCACGAGACGTGCGAGATCGGTCTCGGTGCCGACCGCGATGAGCACGTCACCACTCGCCACGCGGGTGGACGGATCGGGGTTGGTTCGAAACGCGGCGTCCGCCCCGCGCACTGCCAGGACGAGCGCTCCCGTGCGTTCGCGCAGGTCGGCATCGCGCAGCGTGGCTCCCACCAAGCCCGATCCGTCGCGCACGACCACCTCTTCCATCTGGAACGCCATGCTCCGCTCGTGCATGACAACGTCGACGAACTCGGCGACGTGCGGGCGCACGACGAAGCTCGCCATGCGGAGCGCCCCCAACTCCTGCGGGTTGACGACGCGGTCGGCGCCGGCTCGCTGGAGCTTGGGCACGCTGTCGTCCTGCCGGGCCCGGGCGACGATGAACATCGTTGGGTTGAGGGTCCGGCCGGACAGCGTGACGAAGAGGTTGGCTGAGTCCTCGGCGAGGGCCGCGATCAGTGCGGAGGCGCGCTCGATGCCGGCCGCTCGGAGCGTGTCGTCGAGGGTGGCGTCGCCGAGCACGGTCGGTTCGCGGAGGTCGGCGATTCGCTCGGGATCCGAGTCGATCACCACGACCCGCTTGCCTGACGCGAGAAGGTCTCGTGCCGCGGCCCGGCCGACGCGACCCCAACCGCACACCACGACGTGGCCGCTCAACTGACTGATGCCTCTGTCCATCCGTCGCCTCCCGAGGATCTGCTTGAGTTGCCCTTCCACCACGAGTTGCACGACGAGGGTGAAGGTGTAGAGCACCACGCCGACACCCACCACGATCAGCGCGATCGTGTACACCTGCAGTGCCCCATCGAACGGCTCGACTTCGCGGAACCCGACGGTGAAGACGGTGGTGACCGTCTGGTACGCGGCATCAAGGGGGCTCATGCCGAGCAGCCAGTAGCCGATGGAGCCAGCGACGAGCACGAGCACTACCAACAGCGAAGCCAATCGCAGACGCTGAAGCGTCGAGGTCACACGCCCAACGTAGCCGGGCACCGAGTGTTCACCGGCGGAAGAACGTCGGTGGAGAGCCGGTGGCCTACTGTGCGGTCGTGGCGAGCGTCGTGCTGAAGTCCATCTCGAAGGTGTTCGACGGGGTGACCGCCGTCGACGATGTGAGCCTCGATGTCGACGACCACGACTTCATGATCCTGCTCGGTCCGTCGGGCTGTGGGAAGAGCACGCTGTTGCGCATCATCGCCGGGTTGGAGATGCCGACGGCGGGTGACGTGTTCATCGGTGATGTCCGTGTGAACGACGTCGAGCCGAAGGAACGTGACGTGGCGATGGTGTTCCAGAGCTACGCGCTCTATCCGCACAAGACCGTGCAGGCGAACATCGAGTTCCCGCTGAAGGTGCGCAAGGTGAGCAAGACCGATCGTGCTGCGCAGGCGAAGCAGGCCGCCGAGTCGCTCGGGCTGACGGAGTACCTGGCACGCAAGCCTGGTCAGTTGAGCGGCGGCCAACGCCAGCGCGTTGCCCTCGCACGCGCGATCGTGCGCCAACCTGCCGTGTTCTGCATGGACGAGCCACTGTCGAACCTGGATGCGAAGTTGCGCGGCGAGACCCGCGCCGAACTGGTCGCGCTGCACGAGCGGCTCGACTCGACGTTCATCTACGTCACCCACGACCAGATCGAGGCGATGACGATGGGCAAGCGGGTGGCCGTGATGAGCCGTGGTCGGCTCGAGCAGGTCGGCACGCCGAGCGAGGTGTATGCGCGACCCGCATCCGTCTTCGTGGCGCAGTTCATCGGCACGCCGCCGATGAACATCCTGCCCTCCGGGCTTGTCGAGCCGGGGAGCGCGCTCGTGGGCGCACGGCCCGAGCACATCGTGCTCGACGACTCGTCGGGCACCCGAGCGCACGTCTCCCTCGTCGAGCACCTCGGCCACGAGACGCTCGTGCACTGTCGGGTCGCCGACACGGCCGTCGTCGTTCGGATCAGCGCCGAGCAGGCTGCTCCGTCGTCCGGGTCGGAGGTCGGTCTCGAGATCCCGAGTCAGCATCGCCACCGCTTCGATGCCGACACCGGTCGGAGGATCGAGACGTGAAGGGTCGTGTGCGGGAGTGGGGGCTCGCCTTCGCGATGCTCGCGCCGTCGGTCGTCATCCTCGTCACGTTCGTGATCTATCCGCTCATCCGCGCGGTGTGGCTCGGCCGCCAGCGGTGTGACGCCCTGGCGAACTGCTACCGCACCAACGGCTGGCGCCAGTACATCGATGTGGCGCAAAGCGCCGAGTTCCAGCACTCGCTGTGGGTGACGGTGAAGTTTGCGTTGCTCACCGTGCCCGTCGGTGTGGCGCTCGGGCTCGGCCTTGCGGTGCTCGCCGACCGCCAACTCCGTGGCTTCCGCTTCTTCCGCACCGTGTTCTCGAGCACCGTGGCCACCTCGGTTGCCGTGGCATCGCTGATGTGGCTGTTCCTGCTCCAGCCGTCGCGCGGCGTACTCGCCAACATCGATTGGCTCAACTCGCTGTTCCCCGTGCTGAAGCAACCTGGTTTGCTCAACGATCCGGGCACGGCGCTGATGAGCGTCGCAGTGTCGAGCGTCTGGGCGAATCTGGGGTTCACGTTCATCGTCGTCACCGCCGGCCTGCAGGGGATCCCGCGCGATCTGCAGGAAAGCGCGTACGTCGACGGCGCGGGGGCGTGGCGACGGTTCACCAACGTCACCGTTCCGATGTTGTCGCCGACGCTCATCTTCGTGGCCGTCGTGCTGACGAGCCGCGCGTTCCAGGCCTACGGCGAGATCGATCTGCTCACCAACGGCGGCCCGCAGCCGTACGCCAGCACCACGACGCTCACGTACCTCATCTACGGGAGCAGTTCGATCGCGAAGAGCGATGCTGGCCTGCAGTCGTCGGTGGCCGTGTTGCTGTTCTTGGTGCTGCTGCTGGTGTCCGGCCTGCAACTCCGCGGCTTCGGAAGGCGCGTGCACTATGGCAGCTGACAAGCCGGTCGACACGGCGATCGGGATCGACACGGTCCGCAAGGGCTGGCCGACCGTGCTGCGCTACCTGCTGCTCGGCTTTGTCGCGATGCTCGTGCTGCTGCCGGTGTACACGACGATCATCGCCGCGCTGAAGCCAGGTCCGAAGGTGCTCGACCGGCCGTTCGTGCCCGAGTACCTCACGCTGTCCGTGCTGCGCGACGCGTGGACGGAGGGTCGCCTCGGTCGCTACCTGTGGAACTCCACGGTGGTCGCTCTGATCGTCACCTCCGCGCAGGTGGTCACGTCGGTGCTCGCGGCCTACGCGTTCGCCTTCCTGCGGTTTCCGTTGAAGGCGTTCTGGTTCGCGCTGTTCCTGTCGACCCTCCTCGTGCCGCTCGAGACCACGCTGGTCGTCAACCGCCGCACGGTCGATTCGCTCGGCTGGCTCAACTCGTTCCAAGGCCTGGCGATCCCGTTCCTCGCGACGGCGTTCGGCACGTTCCTCATCCGCCAGGTCTTCCTTCAACTCCCGAAGGAACTGCGTGAGGCCGCCCAGATGGACGGCCTCGGACACATCGGCTTCCTCCGCGAAGTCGCCATCCCACTCGTTCGCCCCACCATCGGTGCACTGGCGCTGTTCTCGTTCCTCGCGAGCTGGAATCAGTACCTGTGGCCGAATCTCATCACCACCGAAGAGGACATGAACACCGTGCAGACCGGACTCCGATTGCTCAACTCCAGCGTTCCCGACATCGGGCGCTTCAACGTGCCCATCGCGGGCACCATCATCGCCGCGCTCCCCATCGCGCTCGTGCTGATCGTGTTCCAACGCCAACTCGTGCGTGGCCTCACCGCAGGCGCGGTGAAGGGATGATCCGGCGCACCGCGTTCCGGCGCGCCATCGCCGTGGGCCTCGCCGCCGCCTCCCTCCTCGTCGCTGCGTGCAGCGGCGACAGCGGGTCGCTCAACAACGCGGGCAACACCACCGTTGCGCCGGGCACGACCACTGCTGGCACCACGGGTGACACGGCTGCACCGTCGACGACCATCGCCGACGTGCTGGCCGACCTGCCCACGTGCAACACCAAGGCGCTCGATGCGGCAACCGCGCCGGTGGAGATCACGTTCTGGCACGGGATGACGGCCGACCTCGAGAAGAACCTCACGGCGCTGACCGACGAGTACAACGCCAGCCAGTCGAAGGTGAAGGTGACCCTCCAGAACCAGGGTGGCTACGAGCAGGCGATCGACAAGTACCTCCAGTCGAGCCCCTCGAGTCGTCCCGACCTGATCCAAGCCCCCGAGTACGCGGTGCAACTGTTCCGCGACACCAACTCGTTCATCCCCGTGCAGGCGTGCGCCGAGGATGCGGGCTACGACGCCTCGGCGCTGCTGCCGTCGGCGATCAACGCGTACTCCACCGGTGGCGTCCAGTGGGCGATGCCGTTCAACGTCAGCAACCCGGTCCTGTATTACAACCGCAAGGTCTTCGCCAACGCTGGGCTCGATCCCAACACGCCTCCGGCGACGCTCGAGGACCTCGCTGCCGACTCGAAGACGATCGTCGATTCGGGCGCCGCGAAGTACGGCCTCGTGCTCGACACGAGCTTCGACTCCGGTGGCGGTTGGTTCATCGAACAATGGTTCGCCAAGGCGGAGGAGTTCTACGCCGACAACGACAACGGCCGCGCCGCCCCCGCCACGAAGGTGCTCTTCGACAACCAGACCGGCGCCGACATCATGACGTTCCTGCAGACGGGTGTGCTCGACGAGACGTTCATCAATGTCGGCGACAACACCAGCGGACAGGACACGTTCCTCAAGATCGCCGACGCCACGGAGCCGGGCGCGATGACCATCGCCACGTCGGCTGCGCTCGGAACCGTGCTGTCGGCGATCGACGCTGGCCTCGCCCCGAACATTGCGAAGGAAGACATCGGCGTCGCTCCGATGCCCGGGCCGAACGGATCGCCGACGGTGCTCGTCGGTGGCGCGTCGCTGTGGATCCCGGCCGACAAGGGCGACGACAAGGCTGCAGCAGCGTGGGACTTCATCCAGTTCCTCGTGAGCGCCGAGTCGCAGTCGACGTGGGCATCTGCCACCGGCTACGTGCCGATGCGCGACGACGCTGTTGCGCTCGATCCGTTGAAGACGACCTACGCGACCGACCCGCGATTCCGGGTTGCCTACGACTCGCTCGTCGCCACACCGAACGAGCCGACCGCGATCGGACCGCTCCTCGGGCCACAGCGAGAGGTCCGCACGCTCACGTCGAAGGCGTTGGCGACGATCCTGACCGGTGGTGACGTGGCCGCATCGTTGACCGACGCAGCCACCCAGGCGAACCAGTTGCTCGCCGACTACGCCGCGCGTCAGGGGCGTTGACGGACTGACGAACACCGCTGCACGGGCCGGTAACCTCGGCGGAATGGCCACCCCATTCCCCGCCCTCGATGGTTCCGCGCCCGTGCAGCAGCAGTTCAAGGAGGCGCCCGAGATGGGCATCGACGCCTCCAAGCGCTACACCGCCACGATGGAGACCTCGCTCGGCACCATCGTCATCGCGCTCGACGCGATCAACGCGCCGAAGACCGTGAACAACTTCGTGTTCCTCGCCGCGCACCACTACTACGACGGTGTGATCTTCCACCGCATCATCAACGGCTTCATGTGCCAGGGCGGCGATCCCACCGGCAC
>JBMOFX010000054.1:0-13257 GCA_049318665.1 Ilumatobacteraceae bacterium
GGGCTGTACTCCCCGCGTTCCAGATAGCCGATCGTCTGGTAGTGCACCCCGATCGCTTCCGCGAAGTCGTGACGGCTGAGGCCGCGCTCCTCGCGGGCAGCGAGGATCCGGTTGAACACCTGCTCGCCCTCTGCACTCTTTGGCTTCCGACCCACAGTCGAGAGCATAAATGCTATGTAGCAAAAATGCTACACATTTGTTGTCGGATCCCCGATCAGTAGTCGGTGAAGCGGGGTGCGCCTGGCTCCAGCTCGACTCGCGCGCCGTTGGCTGCATAGCTGATGGCGTGGTACCAGCCAGCGAGCATGAACAGGTCGAGCGCCTGCTCATCGGAGAGCTGGGCGTGCAGCCGCTGCCACAGGTCGTCGTCGAGATCGGCGGCGTCATGGAGCGCGTCCGTCGCCTCGATCAGCAGGCGGTCTCTGTCGTCCGCCCAGCAGGCGTCGCTTGCCTGGCCGTGAGTGATGGAGGTGATCTGGTCGTGGTTGAGACCGACCCGTGCTGAGAAGAAGGCGACGTGAACGCCCCATTCGTATTCGCATCGACATCTCGCGCAGGTGCGATCGATCACGATCTCCCGGTCACGCAAGGACAGCGAGAGTCGTTTGCTGAGTTCGTAGCCACCCCAACTTCCCATCGCCGTCGACATCGGCAGGTTGCGTACGAACGTGCGGAACAGCCCGATCGGTGGCACGCCGGGCGGCATCATGGCTTCGAGTCGGGCGGCAACGTCAGCGTCGTACGGCGGCTGCAAGGGTTCGATTCGGCTCATGGGTTCCTCTCGGTTGATCGTTTCGAAATTCGAAACACATCAAGCAAGCTACCGTTCCGGAATCAGAAACGTCAACGAGCTTCCTTCGAGAGGACGGCAATGACCGCTCGGCCTCGTGCTGTTCCGGGCCGTCCGGTGCGCGGGTCTGCGACCGGCCGCCCGCTCATGGCTGCTATGGACCTCCTCGGCCGTCGATGGACGCTGCGGGTCCTCTGGGAGCTCCGAGCAGGACCGGTCGGAGCGCGGGCACTGCTCGCAACGTGCGAGGGCCTCTCCTCGAGCGTGCTCTACGAGCGACTGCGCGATCTGACCGACGCCGAGCTCGTTGCGCAACGAGACAACGGCGAGTACGAGCTGACAAAGCTCGGCCGAGAACTCGGTGACTCCTTGCAGCCGCTCGACGCGTGGGCTCGTCGCTGGTCGAAGGCCCTCGACGCCTGACATCGCGCTGGCTTGAGACTCAGGGAGGGGGGTCGAACGAACACGGCGTGACAAGACGTTGCTACGTGTCGACGTCCTGTCACATCGTGTTTCGGCAGTCTGCTCACGCGGTCGGTCTGACGCGGACCTTGACGGCGGTTCGATCTGGGGGCACGATCGGCCATGCATCGAATCCTGATCGGGACCGTCTGCGCCGTCGCCCTCGTTGCTGCGGCATGTTCATCGGACACCGACACGGCGTCCGTCACGACCGTCGAATCCACCACGCCTGTTGCGACGACCACGCCCGACACGGCGCCGCCGACCACCACGGCCGTCGAGACCACAGTCCCGGTCGTCGACGGGCCGGCGGACGCTCGCGGCATCGTCGAGGTGCTCGCGTCCGACGAGCTGACGGGGCGTGACGACGACACCCCTGGATCCGAGGCAGCGCAGGCGTTCCTCTACGCCCAGATCTCGGCGTTCACCGAGCCTGCGTTCGACGGGCGAGACGGCATCGACGGATACCTGCAGGAGCTCCCGCGCGGCCACAACCTGATCGGCGTGATCCCGGGGACCGACCTGGCCGACCAGTACGTCGTGATCGGTGCTCACTACGACCACATCGGCTCCGATTGCCCGACGAACGTGCCCGGCGACTCCATCTGCAACGGCGCAACCGACAACGCTGCCGGCGTCGCCGTCGCAGTGTCGGCGGCCCGGGCGCTGGCTGCCTCAGGGTCGAACCGGCGCACGGTGATCCTCGCCCTCTGGGATCAAGAAGAAGACGGGTTGGTCGGGTCGGCGTTCTACACCGCCAACCCGGTGGTGCCGCTCGCTCAGACGGTTGCGTACATCAACTTCGACATCCAGGGGTCGGACTTTCTTCCGTCGCTCGCCGACAGCACGATTGCCGTCGGGGCCGAAACTGGCGGGGTGGCATTCGTCGATGCGGTCACGGCGGCCGCGAGTGGCTCGACGTTGAAGACGGCGCAGCTGAGTGTCATCTTCGGGCAAGGTCGCAGCGACCACGTCAACTTCGTGAACGGCGGTGTGTCGTCGGTTTTCTTCACCGACGCGACGAACGGTTGCTATCACACGAGCCAGGACGACGTCGCAGGGGTGAACTTCGACAAGCTCGATCAGCAGGTGAACACGGCGACGGCGCTACTCGCGGACATCGCGTCCACCGAGACCATTCCGGTGTTCGACGCAGCCGCTCCGGTCGCGACGTACGCAGACGCCGTTGCACTGCTCGACTTCGCCGGTCCTGCCCAAGCCGATTTCGGCTTGCTCAGCAACCAGGCCGAGGCCGACGCGAAGAAGCTGCTCGCCGATCTTCAAGCGATCGTCGACGCAGGCCCGGCGGCATTCAACGATGCGTCGATCGGGACGCTGCTGGGTGGCGCGGCAGCATTCGTCGAAGCAGTCACCCAGGTGGCTTGCCTGGCGTCGTGACGCCTGCGGATGCGGACGTTGACGTGATTGACGCGCCCGGGCCTGATCGGCCGATGCGGAGATGGACGGACTCGCCGTCGATCGCTGCCAGCTGTCCGAGCCCACCGTGCACGAAGCGCAACAACGCGAGGTCGATGACGACGATGGCGAGCAGTCCGACACCGAACTCCATCGACAGGTCGAGTGCTGCCCCGCTCCACGAGCCGATCAACGCGGCGGCGATGAGTGCGAGCCCACCGAGGGTGCCCGCCGCGAAGAGGACGCGACGGCGCGATGTGGGCATGGACCGCGCCCCCAGCGTGAGCGCTCCGCCGAACCACAGCGCCGCTCCGAACTCCAGCCCGAGCGCGCCGATCCCTTCCGTCGCTTCGTCCTGAGCCGCCAGACTTGACCCGATAGCCAGCGACAGTCCGCCGACCACCATGGCCAACGGAATCGCGATCGAGAGCACCGATGCGGAGGCACGCACGGGCGCGAGCGGCACCACGATGCTCGGCTGCGCAAGTCGGTCCTTCAGGCCCATGGCTCCGAAACGCTGTCCGCCTTGCTCATCCCGGCATCGTACGCGAGGCGGCGGGCTCCGAGCCCGACGCCATCCGATGGTCGCAGGACTGCGGTCGGACGCTCAAGCGAGTGGGGCGGCACCGAACGCCGAGTTGAATCGGTCGCACCAGATGACCAGGCTGCGGTACCGGCTGAGGTCCACCTCGGCTGGCACGGCGTAGTTCTGGTCACCGAGGTTGCCCTGCAGGCGCCCCAGGTCGACAATGTCGTCGTCGAAGGCCTGCTCAGGTCCGTCGATCGGGTTGGTCGAGAGGTACACCTTCACGTCCGGGCCGTTGTCCGTCGCGAGCCCTTCGAAGCGAACGTACCGTTGGCCATCCGGGGCTTGCAGCAGCACGAGTTGGCCCGACGTGCCGTGATCGAGCGAGATGAAGTTCGTTGGCGCGGGGGCAACTGCCACTGTCGTCACCACAGACGGGGTTGTCGTCGTTTCCGTCTCGCCAGCGATCGAGGTCGGCGGCGTCGTCGAGTTCGCGGCCGGTGCGGCGGGTGCAAGCGCGACCGCACCGGTCGGTGCCGCATCATTGACGCTGGAGTCGACCCAGAGTTGCCAGGGTTGGAACAACGCGAGGGCAGTCGCAATCGCGACGACCCCGATCGCTGCGCCCACGTACACCCGGGTCCGGCGAGGGCGGCGCGTTCCGTTGGTGCGCTGGGTGTCGGTGATATCCACGAGATGCTCCCGTTCGTCGTTCGCTATCGGACCTGACAGTACGGCGAGCCGACGTGCGCCGAGCCGCGGAGCACGGAAGTTGTGCAACTGTTTCGTGTTTCCGGTGGGTGAGAGCTTCGACGACTTCCATCGGCTCGTGCGAGCCAGAGGGTGTCGACGTCAAGCCAAAGGTGGCACCAAACGTGGCCAGGGGGCGCGCTGTTCGAAGATGCGTGCGAGCCGCAGACACACGTCTTCCCGGTGGCGAGCGGCGGTGATCATCAGTCCGATCGGCAGACCATCATCCGTCAGGCCCGCGGGCACCGTGATCGACGGCAGGTTCATGATGTTGGCGAGCATGGTGAGCAGCGCGGCATGGCCGCCGTGGCACCGGCGCCCGCCGATTTCGGTCGGCATCGGCCCCTCGGCCGCGAACGGAGGGCACGCGTTGGTCGGTGTGAGGAGCACGTCGGTGTGCTCGAACAGTTCGGCGATCTGTAGCTCGAGTCGTCGGCGGTCGCGCTCGACGCGTGCGAACGCCGGCAGCGTGACGGTGCGGCTGCGCCGCCAACCCTCCACCACCAGCGGGTCGAGCTCGTCGAGTCGATCCTCCCATCCGTCGGGCACGTTGACGAACTGGTCGGCGCCCTCCATGAACCCGTAGATCCGGATGTAGTCGTCGAGTTGCACATCGATACCGGTCGGCGTGAGCCCGGCTGCGTCGACGAGGGTGCTGGCAGCGCCGGAGGTGATCGCCTCCACCTCGGGGTCGACCACGACGAAGCCGAGATCGGCCGACCACGTGACACGAAGGCCGGTGACGTCGAGTTGTTCGATCGCGTCGGCGTAGCTGATGCCGGGGTGAGGGAGTGACGTGCGGTCGCGAAGGTCGGGCCCGACAGCGACGTCGAACAACCGAGCGGTGTCGGTGACGGTGGTTGCCAACGCGAACACCACGGCGTTCTGCGCGTGCCGAGTGACGCCGAAGGTGGGGATGCGTCCGTAGGTGGGCTTCAGGCCGGGCAGACCGCAGGAAGCTCCGGGCCCACGGATCGAGCCGCCTCCGTCGCTTGCGGTGCCGAACGGCATGATGCCGGCACTGACGGCAGCTGACGTTCCTCCGCTCGAGCCACCCGGCGTACGGTCGAGCGCCCACGGGTTGCGGGTGACGCCGAGCAGCGGGCTCGCCGTGTAGCCCCACGCGCCGAACTCGGGCGTGGCCGTCTTGCCGATCGGGATCGCACCCGCCGCACGGAATCGCGCCACGTGGATGTCGTCGTGCGTGGCGGGACCGGCGTCGGCGTACCAGCGCGAACCCCGCGTGGTGGGCATGCCGGCGCAATCCTCCAGGTCCTTCACCCCGAACGGCACACCTGCTAGCGGGCCGAGTTCCTCGCCAGCGCGCCGTGCCGCGTCGACGCGATCCGCTGCTGCGAGCGCGCCCGCGCTGTCGACGTGGACGAACGCGTTGAGGGGCTCGTCACGTTCGACGATGCGATCGAGGCTGCGCTGCACCAGCTCACGCGCCGAAACCTGACCCGTTCGCACACCCTCGGCCGCTGACACCACATCGTCGAAGTCCATCGGCGGACACTATTCCTCATCCACCCGTTCGGGAGGTTCGAACCGCTGGGGGCAGGTTGAAGCTCACGGACGGGTGTTGGTGGTGGCGCGGACGAGGGGGAGCAGGGCCGCGGCTTCGTCGAGCATGCGGTCGACCGCCGCCGGTTCGAGGCCCGCGGTGACGGTGTCGTACTGAGTCGCGGCGTCGTCGAGCGCGAAGTGCTCGCTCAGCGGAAGGTATCGATGGTGCGCGTTGGCGAGACCGACCACGAACGCATGGTCGCCGTTCGCTCGTGCGCTCCACTCGCGGCCGACTTCGACCAGCGGCTCGCCGGGCAGCGCGAGCAGTTCGAGATCGTGGATGCGCACCACTTGGAGTGGCACGTCGACCGGTGCGAGCGCCGTGCCTCTCGCGATGCGAGCGCTCAGCCCGAGGTACTGGCAGCAGGCGATCATCACGGTGCGCATCTCGGCCTCGCTGCAATCCGTCTCGACGACGTGCCGTGATGCCAGCGCCCAGAGGTAGCCGTTCGCCCGCTCGGCAAAGTCGTCGCCGAGGTGAACGGCCAGCACGTTGGTCGCGTGGTCGAGTCGGGCCTGTGACGTCGGAAGGTCGAACGCAGCGTTGTTGGCGGCGAGTTGCAGCCTGCGCTGCGCACTCCCGAGGTGCACGTTCGGCGTCAGTTCGATCGTGGGGAGGACGCGCAGCACCTCGTCGGCGATCGCGCGACCGATCCGCTCGGTGTCGGCCATCGAGCCACCTCGATAGCCGCGCGGGTCGAGCGCATCGCAGTTCGGACTCGTCACCGGGATCACGTTCGCCTCGGTCGTGTTCACGAACAACGCGACTGCCCCGCTCATCTCCGCTTCGATGAGCCGTTGCGCCTCGCCGGGGAAGTCACCGCTGATCAGGTTGTTCTCCCACCCCAGGGTGACGGGATGACAGCCCACACCGAACAGCACAGCGAGCAGCCGGTCGTCGTCGATAGCCCGCACCGCGAGCACCGGCACTCGCCGATCAACGAGGTTCGGGGCGCCACGAGTTCGGCGATTGAAGAACACATCGACCTCGCCGATCGCCGAGCCGACCGTGCAGGGAACCGCTGCCGCATGAGCGGCGAAGCCCACCTCCACTAGGCGATCGAGGAGCAGCTCGGTGAACTCCGCAACGCCGGGTGCCGATGGTCCGAACGGCACCGGTGCTGAGTGGCTGTGCGACGCACAGATCATGATCTGCTGTGCCGTGAGCGTCGTGGCGGCCGTCAGCCGATCGACGACTGGCTGCGAGATCTGGTGCGGGATCGCGATCAGGTCGGCGGTGATCACGAGAAGCTGCCACTCGTCGGTCTCGATGAACAGTGCCTTTGCGAACACCGGGTCACCGACGCCGTCAGATGGCACGGTGCGCTGCCCGAACCCGCCGAGCATCACCGGCCAGTCCGGGGTGATGTCGACACGAGCGGCGCCAGCGCGGGTCGTCATCGCGATGCCGCCGCGTGTGCGGGAGCTGCGATCACGACCGTCGGCACGGCACCCTCAGGAGGACTCGGCGCGCTGCGCTCGGAGCTGACGGCGCATGTCGGTGTCGCGCCAGAACATCGCCGTCTTCGCACCGTACGGCGCCCACCGAGGCAGCGGTTCGGCGGCCTCTGGCACGTCACCCATCACCGTGACCCGCTGGCTGAGACGCTCACCCTCGAAGTCGTTCAGCACGTGGTGCTGCGTGCAGCGGTTGTCCCACATACCGACGGTGCCGGCGCTCCAGCGGTAGCGCACGGTGAAGCGGGGCTGCTGCACCCAGCGGGTGAGGTGACCCAGCAGGAGTGTCGACTCTGCATCGCTGAGTTCCACGATGCGGCGGGTGAAGTGCTCGTTCACGAACAGCGACCGGCGTCCGGTCTCGGGATGCACTCGCACGACGGGATGGATGTATCCCTTGTCGGTCACCAGGTGTGGTTGGGCGTCGTGGTAGGCGGTGAGTCCGTCGCACAACTCTCGCAATGGCGCTGAGAGCTCGTCGTAGGCCTTGCACGCGTTGGCCCACACCGTGTCGCCACCGACCTCGGGAACGATCTTCGCCTGGATGATCGCGATCTTCGACGGGTGCTGCGCGCAGGTGAGGTCGCTGTGCCACTCATCGGCGACCGAACCCTTTCCATCAGCGGCGCGCAACTCGAAGAACTCCGGACGCTCGCTCTCGAACGAGAGGTTCGGATGGGCGTCGAGTGGCCCGAACAGTCGCCCGAATGCGATGTGCTCATCCGGGCTGAGGTGCTGCTCGGGGAAGAAGAGCACCATGTGCTCGAGCAGCAGCTGGTGGATCACGCTCGCGTCGTCGGCGGTCGCGCCGGCGAGGGCGATTCCACGGACTTCGGCGCCCAGTGATCCAGACAGCCGCCGCACATCCAGGTCGGTCGGCGCGGTCGTTGCCATCGCCGAAGTGTACGTGCCCTTATGACCTCGCCGCCGCCGCCGCCGCTCGCGTTGCGTGGATCAGGTCGTCGAGGGTGCTCCCGGGCTGGCCGAGCACCGTCGGGATGCCGGCCTTGCGAAGCTGATCGGCGGTATCGGCGGCGAGCGGCGCAGTGAGCGGGTTCGTCGACGACAACACGGCCACGTCGATGTCGTGCTCGACGCAGAAGCGCACGAGCTCGGAGGGTGGCATGTCGGCTCCGAGGTGCTCAACGGCCCAGTTGTCGGAGCGCAACGTGACGGCGGCCATCGACGTCGGAAGCGAATGGAGATCGCCGCTGACAGCGGCGACCATCACCGTGCCGCGCCGTCGTCCGCGAGGATTGGGTGACAGTTCGCCGAGGAGCCGTTCGACGATGGCCGAGGCTCGGTGTTCCACCGAGATCGTGAGGAGACCGGCGTGCCACTCCGCTCCGATCCGCACCAGAGCCGGCACCAATGCGGCTTGGATCAGCTCCGCGATCGAGGTGCCCTCTGCGACGAGCCCGCGGGCCAGCTGCCGCACCACTGCCTCGTCGCCACTGACCAGTGCGTCGTGGATCCGCTCGGACGTTCGGTGCAGGCGCTTCGTCGACGGTGGCTTCGGAACGCGTGGCCGAGTGCGCTGCGTCGCCAACTGGTCGATGTCGGACTGGCCGATCAGATAATGCCCGTTGACGATCTGCGAAGGGAGCTTGCCGGTCCGGACCCATCGGTATGCGGTCTGGTAGTGCACCCCGAGCTCGACGGCGGCTCGCTGCAGGTCCAGCTGTCGGTCGTCGCTCACCCCGAGAACCTAGCGAAAGATTGATTGGAGCAGAATTCCGCAAAATCTTGAGGAAGAGGACTAAGTTCGCCGCCCGTGGGTTGCACTGGGGCATCTCCACAGAAGGAGCTCATGATGAATCTCATCTTGTCCAAGAATCAGTTCAACCTCGTCTACAACCTGTTCTCGTTCGTGATTGCCACGATGGGCGCAACGTTCATCTTCTTCCTGCTCAGCAGGTCGAGAATCGCTCCGAGGTACCGCGGCGCGATCACGCTGTCCACCCTCGTGGTGGCGATTGCGCTCTACCACTACTTCCGGATCTTCAGTTCGTTCTCCGACGCGTTCGAGTACGCCGACGGCAAGTACACCCAGGTGGGGGCCGGGTTCAACGAGGGCTATCGGTATGTCGACTGGTTGCTGACTGTGCCGTTGCTGCTGGCTGAGCTCGTCGTCGTCCTCAAGCTCGCGAAGAACACGACCCGCAGCCTCCTCGTCCGACTCACCATCGCAGCCGTCGCCATGATCCTGCTCGGGTGGCCCGGAGAGATCGCCGATCCGGAGTCCACGGCGCGCACGATCTGGGGTATCGCCTCGACGATCCCGTTCCTCTACATCCTCTACGTGCTGTTCGTGGAACTGGGCAAGTCGCTCGATCGTCAGAGCCCGCGTGTTCGCAAGACGATCGATGGACTCCGCTACATCGTGTTGGCGACGTGGGGCATCTACCCGCTTGCCTACATGGCGCCGAGCGTGATCAGCAACGCAGCGACGGCCGAGGTGGCCCGCCAGGTCGGCTACTCGATCGGTGACGTGCTTGCCAAGCCGCTGTTCGGGCTTCTCGTGTTCAGCATCGCGCTCATCAAGTCGCGGGAGGATGGCTACGGGCCCGCCCTCGACGATGATCATTCGATGGAGACCGCGGCCTAAATCGCTCGGTCGGGAGCGCGGTCACCGAGCAATGGTGACCGCGCTCCGGGCCTCGCCCATCGAGGTCAATCGTGCGTCACCTAACCTCGGGCGATGACATCGGTCGCTCCGTCGGCGTCGGATCATCCTGCAACGTGGAAGTTCGGCTATCCGATCTATCACGCGACGACACGCGCCCAGTGGCGCGAATGGCTCGTCGAATACCACGCGTCGGCCAAGGGCGTGTGGCTCTGCTCGTACCGCTCCTCGACCGGGCGAGTGGCCGTCCCCTATGTCGACGCCGTGATGGAGGCGCTCGCATTCGGTTGGATCGACTCGACAGCGAGCACGCTCGACACGGAGCGCGGTCTGCAGTTGATGACACCCCGCAAGGCGAAGAGCACGTGGACGCGCCTCAACCGCCGACGGGTCGTTGAGCTCGAAGCGGCAGGGCTGATGACTGATGCCGGCCGCCGTTCGATCGAGGTGGCGAAGGCGAACGGTTGGTGGACGATCCTCGACCCGGTGGAAGACGAGATCGAGCCGCCAGATCTCACGGCGGCACTCGACGCACTCCCTGCGGCGCGGCTCGCGTGGAACGGCTTCCCGGCGTCGCCACGCAAGGCGATGCTGTGGTGGCTGATCAGTGCGGGCAAACCCGAGACGCGTGCGAAGCGCATCGCCACGATCGTGGAGTGCGCGGCGCGTAACGAACGCGCCAAGGGATAACGAAGGTCAGAACACGACGGGAAGTGTGCGCGGGCCGCGTACCTGGCCGCCCGCCCACGTGACCTCCGCGCCATCGGCGAGTCGGAACTCGGGGATCGCGCGCAGCCACTCCTCGATCGCGACGCGCAGTTCCATGCGGGCGAGATTGGATCCGGCGCAACGATGGATGCCGGCTCCGAATGCGAGGTGCCGATTCTCCGTTCGGTCGAGCACCACCCGGTCGGCATCCTCAAACGCTCGCGGATCTCGGTTCGCGGCCGGGAAGTTCATCAGCACTTTGTCGCCGGCCTTGATCGGGCAGCCGCCGAGCTCGACGTCGGTGGTGGCGATGCGAGCCATCGTCACCGGTGAGTACGCGCGCAGCAGCTCCTCGATGGCGGTCGGCATCAGTTCGGGCTCGGCCACCAAGCGGCGCGCGTCGTCGGGGTGCGTGGCGAGGTGCCAGAGCGATGACCCGATGGCCGACCACGTGGTGTCGACACCGGCAATCAGGGTGAGGGCTGCGATGCCCATGATCTGGAGGTCGGGCACCGGCTCCCCATCGACCTCGGCGGCGAGCAAGGTGCTGATCAGATCGTCACCGGGGTCGGTCCGCCGATCGATGAGCTGTTGCACGAGGAACGCCTCGATGCCGTCTCGACCGCGCGCCACCCGCACCTCGTCGTGTGCGAACTCGAGCACGTCACGCACCCAGCCGGTGAACGTGTCGGACATGTCAGTGGGCACCCCGAGTACATGAGCGATCACCCGCACCGGGATCTGCTGTGCATAGTCGGCGGCGGCATCGGCGGAACCCTGGTCGCGCAAGCCCTCTGCGAGCTCGCGGCACAGCTTGCGGGCGATCGGCTCGTATTCCTCGTCCACCTTCGTGTGCGAGAACCAGGGGAGCAGGAGGCGGCGCTGCCACGTGTGGTCGGGCGGGTCGGAGTCGATCGGCGGAACCGGCACCTCGATCGCGGCGGGTGGCCGTTCGCCTGGCTCGAACCCGAGGACGCCGACGTCGCGTGAACTGAAGTGGGTCACGTCGTGCGCCGCAGCAAATACGTCGGCGTATCGCGTGGGCATCCACGAACCACCCCACCGATCCGAGTGCGCAACCGGGCATCCCTCGCGCAGGTCGTCCCACACCGCGTATGGATGCACGACGTACTCCGGGTCGAGAATGTCGTAGTCGGTCGTCCAGTCATTCACCTTGGGCTGGTGCATCCCGTCATCATGACACGGTCAGCGTTTTGCGCCGAGGCGCACGATCGCGTCGAACTCCGCGTCGGTGAGTGGGATCACCGACAGCCGATTCCCTCGCGCCAGCAGCCGGCACTCCGACAGCTCGGGAATCGTGCGGAGCTCGTCGAGCGGGATGAACCGCAGCCGCTTCACGGGTGCGACCGTCACCCAGTCCCACCGCGGATCATCCGGACGCGACGCCGGGTCGTGGTACTTCGAGTGGGGATCGAACTGCGTCGGGTCGGGCTCGGCTTCGCCGACGATCTTGCAGACGCCGGCCACACCGGGAGGTGTCGCGTTCGAGTGGTAGAAGATCGCCTGGTCGCCCTTGCGCATGTCGCGAAGGAAGTTGCGGGCCTGGTAGTTGCGGATGCCGTCCCATCCCTCGCGCTTCGCCGCCACGAGGTCGTCGTAGCCGAAGGTGTCGGGCTCGCTCTTCAACAACCAGTGCGCCATGCCGGGCGACGATACTGGGCCGATGACCGACGAACCCCAAGGGGACGAGCGTGCATTCGTGGTGGCGTTCGACCGAGCCGGCACGCGCACGCCGACGCACCCGACACGACCGGAGATCGAGCTGCTGAGCCCGGACTTCTATGCCCGCTTCGACGAGCTGACCACCTGGATGCGTGCCGAGGCCCCGCTGTACTGGGACGACACGATTGGCATGTGGGGCGCCGCAGCGCACGCCGACATCCTCACGATCAGCCGCGACTGGCACACGTTCTGTTCGGGGAAGGGCTCGCGGCCCGAGAGTTCGGTGCCGTCGATGATCAACACCGACCCGCCCGAGCACACGCGTCGCCGACGGCTGATCAGTGCGGGCTTCACACCGAGGCGTGTGGCCGATCAAGAGCCGTATCTTCGCCGCAAGGTGACCGAACTGATCGACGGCGTGATCGACCGCGGTGCGTGTGACATCGTCGCCGACATCGCAACCCCGCTGCCGATGTACATGATCGGTGAGCTGATGGGACTGCCCGAGGACGATCACGACACGCTGCTGCACTGGAGTGACCTGTTCGCCACCGGCGGCGACGAGGTGCGACCGCAGGTGGAGCAGGCCGTACGCGAGTACTGGGCATACATCTCGGAGAAGATCGAGCAACGTCGTGGCGGGACCGCGACGGATCTCGTGAGTCTCGTGGTGAATCCGGCCGACGGTGAGGAGCCGCTGACCGACATCGATCTCGTGTTCGAGACGATGCTCGTACTCGTCGGTGGTGATGAGACCACCCGGCACGTGATCTCAGGCGGCGTCGCGGCGTTGCTGCAGCACCCTGATCAGCTCGCCCGTCTTCGCGACGATCTGAGCCTGCTGCCGGGCGCGATCGAGGAGATGTTGCGTTGGGCGACGCCAGTGAGGAACATGAACCGCACCGCGACGGTCGACGTCGAACTGCACGGCCAGGAGGTGCGCGAGGGTGACCGCATCCTGTTGCTCTACCCGAGCGGCAACCGCGACGAATCGGTGTTCGTCGACCCGTTCCGCTTCGACATCACCCGCACGCCGAACAACCATCTCGCGTTCGGTGCATACGGGCGGCACCATTGCCTGGGCGCACCGCTGGCGCGGCTCGAACTACGCGTCCTGTTCGAGGAACTGCTGTCACGACTCGACGACTTGCAACTCGCCACCAGCGAGCCCTTGCCCCAGCGACGCGGCAACTTCGTCCTCGGCCTCGAACACGTCCCCGTCACCTTCCGCCCCCGCTGACCCACCACCCGAGTCCCAGCGCGCCGACCGAG